>NZ_CP066308.1:205000-275000 GCF_016406105.1 Brevibacillus composti | reverse complement strand
AGCTGCAAAGAAACCCATCTCGCCTTGCCCAAAATTATCGACAAGCTGCGTGCCGACGGTTATCAATTCGTAACAGTCTCGGAACTGATTGCCGGCTCGCAGGTCAAGACCCAAGAGCTCAATTAAAAAAGCTGACCTGGTGGGGTCAGCTTTTGCTGTATTTACCTGCCGAGAATGCGGTGCAGCTGCATGACCTGCCAGACATTGCAGAACAATAAAGGCACCAGCATCGACATCGTCGAGTAAAAACTGTGCTGCTTCAACGCCGGAATCCACTCCAAGGCAGTAAAGACAAACATGAAAAAGAGCGTCGGCACCCATGCGCTGGGGTTGGTCAGCCGCGCTTTTCCATAAGCCGTCACGACCGCAATCACCAGCAGCAGGACAGGCTCTACGAAAAACTCGCCTAAATTGCTTCCATCTCCCAGCATCGTGTAGCGCAAATAAACCATGTCAAAAAATACAAACAACACCAGGAAAATTTGAATATTTCTCCATAATGTCGGGTTTTTAAACATTCCTCTGGCAAAATAGGTAATAGTCATATAGGCAAACAAGCCCATCTGTGCCACGATGCTGATCGTCATCCCATACAGCATTTGCATAAACGTGCCCATAAAAAAATTGGCCCAAGAGCCTTCCCATAATTTATCGGAAGCGAAAATAAGACCTACCAAGATGCCGCCCAATCCACCCAGCAGCAATGTTGTAAAAAACAGCCAGCCATACTTGCGCAAGCTCACTGTGCGTCCCTCCCATCTGCATCGCTTTTGATTGTACCAACCCATGCAAGAAAATACTAGCGTAAGAACAAAACAAAATGCACACGTTACTTATAGACAGGGTAAAAGGAGGGTAACCGCCTCATGAGGATGAAGAGCATTTCTTTGTGGCTGTTGCTGGCGGTCAGCCTGGTGATGACAAGTTGCGGCGGCGGTCAAGGACAGGCCCAAGGTTCGTCACAGCCTGATTATAAAAGCGTAAAGGATATGGTGCTCGATATCCTGCAGACGGAGGAAGCGAAAGACTCCGTGGCCAAGATGATGAAGGATGAAAAATTTACGCAAAAACTCATCCTCGACGAGTCCACCGTAAAAACGACACTGATCCAGAGCATTGCCAGTCCGGAAAATACGCATATCAAAGAAGCCTTTAAGGATCCCAAGTTCGCCAGCACCCTCGCCAAGTCGATGAAAAACGAACACAAAACCTTGATGAAAGACTTGATGAAGGACCCCGAGTATCAAAAAATGCTGGTCGAGATCATGAAGGATCCCGAATTTGAGAAAAATATGCTGGAATTGATGCGCAGTTCCGCATACCGCAAGCAGACGATGCAGGTGATGAAGGAATCCTTGCAAAGTCCACTGTTCCAAACCGAGCTCATGACACTGATGACCAAAGCCACGGAAGACATGATGAAGCCCAAGGAACAACAAAAGAAAGGCAAAAAAGGCGGGCAAGGCGGAGAGGGTGGCCAAGGCGGCGGTGGTGGTGGCAGTTAATCGCAAAAAGGTGAGCTCCTCGCGCAGTAGAGCCCACCTTTTTTCATACAGATACAGGGAAATCGCTATTGATTGACTGCCGCTTCGGTTTTGGCCACCACGTGCTTGGCCATATCCAGGTAAATTTGTCCGATTGGCGATTCCTCCCTGTAGATGGAAGGTGAGTAATCGGGTTCGGCCGGATGATTTTCCGGTTGGCCCAGCGGGATTTGCGCCAGCAGCTCGGTCGCCAGGGTCTCCGCCAGTTTGCCCCCGCCGCCCCGGCCGAAGACGTATTCCTTGGAACCGTCCTTGGCCTCGTACCAGGCCATATTTTCGACGACACCGAGGATCTCGTGGCCTGTCTTCTTCGCCATTGCACCGGCGCGGGCTGCGACGAAGGCAGCCGTCGCGTGAGGAGTCGTCACGACGATTTCCTTGCTTTGCGGGATCAGGGTGTGGACATCCAGCGCCATATCACCGGTGCCGGGCGGCAGGTCCAGCAGGAGGTAATCCAGGTTCTCCCCCCAGTGAACTTCGGTGAAAAAGTTGCGCAGCATCTTGCCGAGCATCGGACCGCGCCAGATAATCGGGGAGTTGTCCTCCACAAAGAAGCCCATCGACATCACCTTGACGCCGAATTTTTCAACGGGTAAAATCGTCTCTCCGATCACCGTAGGCCGCTGTTCAATGTTCATCATGTCCGGCACGCTGAAACCGTAGATGTCTGCGTCGATAATGCCCACCTTTTTCCCGAGACGGGCCAGCGATACAGCCAGATTGACGGTTACGGTGGATTTGCCCACGCCGCCTTTTCCGGATGTAACGGCGATAAACGTCGTCTTCGAGTCTTTGGCCAAAATCGGATTCAGCACAGGCGGCTGACCTGCGGAGGCCGGAGCGGAGGCCTGTCCCCCGCGAAGCTGCGCGCTGAGTGCCGCGCGCTCTTCATCGGTCATGGAGCCAAACTGCAGGCGTACGTCTTTCGCCCCCAGCTCCTTGATCGCGGAGATGACGTCCTCTTCGATTTTCGCTTTCAACGGACACCCGGAAATCGTGAGAACGACCGTCAGACTCACGGTTTCTCCTTCGATGCGGATGTCGCGGATCATATTTAATTCGACCAGGCTGCGATTGATTTCCGGGTCTTTTACATCGCGTAACGCTTCCAGTACGCTTTCTTTGGTCAACATCTCGTCCACCTCAATCTCATTTTCTTCAGACGAAAACTAGGTCTCCACACAGGGGATGCGCGTTCATTATAGCATATCCGAAGGTTCCGCACACGAATGCAGGTGTCCCCTGTCAGGAGGTCGCAGGCGGATTTTCCCCGGCGTAATGACGCAGGATTCCCTGGTAGATGGCATTGGCCATCGCTTTTTGGTATTCGACCGAGCGCAAGCGTTTTGCCTCTGCTTCATTGCTCACAAACCCGACCTCGACCAAGACCGCTGGGCATTCGACCTCGCGAATCAAGAAAACATCGTTGGTTTTGCTGGGTAAGCGGTCGGTATTTTCCAAGACGCGCTTGATCTCATCCTGAATCAGATAGGCCATGTCCCCGCTCTTTTTATAGGCCGGATGATAAAACGTCTGCGCTCCCTTCCACCTGGGCGAGGGAATGGAATTAACATGCACGCTGACCAGAAAGTCGGGCGTATGCTCGTTGACAAATTTGACGCGGTTTCGGATATCCTCCGATTTCCGCCTGCGGAGACGCTCGGCTTCCTCCGATGCCAAATCCCGATCATCTTCCCTCGTCATGATGACATGAGCTCCTGACTGAATGAGAAAATCCCGCAAATACAGGCTAATCGCGAGCGTCACTTCTTTTTCCACGACGTCGCCATCAGCCGACACAGCACCACCGTCTTTGCCTCCGTGCCCCGGATCGATCGCGATCACGGTTCCGGCCAATGGCAGTGACCAGGTCGTCCAGGAGGAGCGATCTGGCGCTTCGTAGGTGAGCAACAGCACGAGCAGAAGAACTGACAGAATATATCCCGTAACTTTTCGAGCCACCTTGCACCGTCCCCTTTGTCCATTCTCGTTTCATCTTATGGACAAAGCCCGGCAAATATGACGGCTTGTTCTCCCTGGCGGCAAAACAAAAACCCCCTGCCTTTGCTTGGTGCAAAGGACAAGGGGCTTGCATAAGCCTCTCTTAGCGCTTGGAGAATTGAGGTGCGCGACGAGCAGCTTTGAGACCGTATTTTTTACGCTCTTTCATACGAGGATCGCGAGTCAGGAAGCCAGCGCGCTTCAGAGCGCCGCGCAGTTCCGGATCAGCTTTCAAGAGAGCGCGGGAAACGCCGTGACGGATTGCACCAGCTTGGCCAGTGGTACCGCCGCCTTTAACGTTTACGAGAACATCGTAGCGACCCAGTGTTTCAGTCAGTACGAGTGGTTGTTTAACAATTAGCTTCAGTGTTTCCAGACCGAAATAAGTATCCATCTCACGCTTGTTGATCACGATGCGACCTTCACCTGGAACCAGGCGAACGCGTGCTACGGAGTGTTTACGACGACCTGTGCCGTAGTATTGTACTTGTGCCACGTGTCTTTCCTCCCTTTACCTTAACCGCGAATTTGCCATACTTCTGGTTTTTGAGCTGCGTGCGGATGGTCAGTTCCCGCATACACTTTCAGCTTGGTGAACATTTGGCGTCCCAGGCTGTTTTTCGGCAACATGCCTTTTACTGCGATTTCAAACATGCGAGCTGGCTTGTTTTTCAACATGTCGCCTGCAGAGGTTACTTTCAAACCACCCGGATAGAGGGAGTGGGAGTAGTATTTTTTGTCTTGCAGTTTGTTGCCTGTCAGTTTCACTTTGTCAGCGTTGATGACAATTACGAAATCGCCGGTATCAACATGAGGAGTGAATTCCGGTTTCAGTTTGCCGCGCAGAATGGAAGCTACTTCGCTAGCCAGACGGCCGAGCGTTTGCCCTTCCGCGTCAACGATGTACCATTTACGCTCGACTTCGAGCGGTTTCGCCATATATGTGGTACGCATGTTTGTCCCTCCTAGATATCTTACACATCCAATACATTTGGAAAACAATGGCGGAAAAGTTGTCTTGTAACGGGAGAGCAACTTCTCCAGGTGTTTCAATCAAAATAAAAAGAAAAACACGATCTTGTTTTCAATCCCGGGGCTAGAGTGGGGCTAGGCGGGGTATGAAAATACCAAGGAATATCGTACTACATGGATGGCCTGGAGTCAAGTGCTCTCTGGCATGTTAAACATTGGCACGGCCAGTTTTTATGCGGACACGTCCTGGCTTACTCATCCTCATAAAACACTTCCCACATGGTCAGCCCCTTGGCCGGAGCCGTTTTTCCAGCCAGCTCCCGATCCCGCCCCTGCAAAATGGACAGGAGCTCATCAGGCTGCCGTTTTCCCTGCCCGACTTCCACCAAGGTTCCGACAATGATCCGCACCATGTTGTACAAAAATCCGTTGCCGCGGCAAATCACCCATACCTCGTCACCAGCTGCCTCCACTCGGAGGTCGTAGACCGTCCTCACCTTGTCCTCGACAAAGGTTTTGGCAGAACAGAAGGAGGTGAAGTCATGGGTGCCCACCAGATGGCGAGCTGCCTGGCGCATCGCCTCCAAATCGAGCGGAGAGCGGATATGGTCGGCATAGCGGTGACGAAACACATTGGCGACAGGGCCATTGTCGATGCAGTAGCGGTATTCCTTTGCCTTTGCGTCAAACCGGGCGTGAAAATCGGGGGAGGCCTCTTCCACGGAGAGGATCACAATCGAGTCGGGAAGCTGGTTGTTCAGCACAAATGCCCATTTCTCAATCGGAATCCCGCTGCGGGTATCGAAATGAAAGACCTGGCCGCGAGCGTGCACCCCTGCATCCGTTCGGCCCGATCCGGCTATCTGAATCGTCTCGCCCGTGATGCGCTGCAAGGCTGCCTCGATCTCCCCTTGAATCGTCACCTGCTCCGGCTGCACCTGAAAACCGCTGAAATCGGTACCGTCATAGGCGACCCGGCACTTCAACCGTCTCATGTGCGCCACCATCCAATCACCAGGGCCAGCACCAGCGAAGCTGCGGCGATGGAGCCGTCCCGCCAGCCCAGGGTCAGCTTGCGCAGGCGCGTCCGTCCGACACCGCCCCGATACCCCCTCGCCTCCATCGCCAGGGCCAGCTCTTCCGCACGCCGAAACGCGCTAATGAACAGCGGAATGACGATGGGAATCAGATTCTGTGCCCGCCGGATCAAATTCCCGCTGGTGAAATTGGCGCCGCGCGCCATCTGCGCCTTCATGATCTTGTCTGTCTCTTCCATCAGCGTCGGGATAAACCGCAAGGCGATCGACATCATCAAGGCGATTTCATGGACGGGGACACCCACCCGGCCGAAGGGGCCGAGCAAACGCTCCAGGCCTTCGGTCAAGTCAATCGGCGAAGTCGTCAGCGTCAACAGCGAGCTGACCAGCACCAGCAGACTGACGCGGAGGGAGATAAAAATCGCTTGGGTGACGCCCTGTTCTTCGATGGAAAACCAGCCCCATCTGAAATAAACGTCTCCCCCCTTGGTGATGAGCAAATGCAGGACAACGGTAAATAAGACCAGTATCCATACGGGGCGAAGACTTTTCAGAATGTAGACCATCGAGAGGCGAGAGAGCAGGATCAGCATCGCCGTAAAGGCGAGCAGGATCACATAAGTGGTCGCGTTGTTGGCCATGAATACCAGAAACGCAAACAAGATGATAAACAGCATTTTGCTGCGGGGATCAGCCCGGTGAAGGAAGGAGTGCCCCGGTACATATTGACCGATCGCTATGTTTTGCAGCATCCCTCATCGCTCCTTTACAGCGGCCATGCGTGCCAACAGTTGTCCAATCAGCTCTTCCTCCCGGTAGATGGAGGCCGGCAAACGCAACTCCTCCGGCAGCCGTCGGTTTAGCTGGGAGACGAAGGCGACCGTATCGGGTACGTCCAATCCCAGGCCGCGGAGCAGCTCGGACTGGGCAAAGACCTCATCCGGCGTCCCGACAAGCACCACCCTGCCGTTGGCCATCACGACCAGCATGTCGGCGTAACGGGCCGCCTCTTCCATGCTGTGCGTGACCAGCAGTGTCGTAAGCGACTGCTCCCGGTGGATGCGGTAGATGGCCTCCAGGATCGCTTTCTTTCCCGCCGGGTCCAGCCCGGCCGTCGGCTCATCCAGGATCAGCACCTTGGGCTGCATGGCCAGGACGCCCGCTATCGCGACACGGCGCATCTGTCCGCCGCTCAAGAGAAACGGCGAGCGATCTTTGACTGCCTGATAGTCCAGCCCTACGATTTCCAGGGCTTCGCGCGCACGTATCTCCGCCAGTTCGGGAGACATGCCAAAATTGAGCGGCCCAAACGCGACATCCTTGGCGACTGTCTCTTCAAACAGCTGATGCTCCGGATACTGAAAAACAAGACCAATATGCTGCCTGCTCTCGTGGGGCAGCTTTTTGGCCGGACTCACCGTCACCTCATCCAGCCGAATCGTGCCCGCTGTCGGCTGCAGCAAGCCGTTGACGTGCTGAATGAGCGTCGATTTCCCCGATCCTGTGTGACCGATAATCCCGACGAAGGAGCCGGACGGAATGGTCAGGTTTACATCCTGCAGCGCAAGGCGTTCGAATGGTGTACCCACTCCGTACACATGGCTTACCTGTTCAAAAGTAATCTGCATAAGTGTTCCACCAGCTCCTCTTGGTGCAGGCTGAATGGCAGAGACACCCCTTCCGCGGCCAGTGCGTGACGCAGCCGGACGGGAAAGGGCACATCGAGTCCAAGTGCCAGCATTCTCTCCGGATCGGCAAACACCTCGTCTGCCGTACCATCCCATTCGACCTGGCCGGCTCGCATCACGATGACTCGATCGGAGTAGACGGCTTCTTCGGGAAAATGGGTGATGTTCACCACGGTGATCCCCTCTTCTTGGTGAAGCTGGCGAACGAGCTGCAGCACCTCTCGCCGCCCCATCGGGTCCAGCATGGCGGTCGCTTCATCGAGGATCAGCACCGACGGACGCATCGCCAGGATCCCGGCAATCGCCACACGCTGCTTCTGACCGCCGGACAGCCGATGCGGCTGGTGATGGAGGTGTTCTGCCATCCCGACGGCCTGCAGGGACTCATCGATGCGACTCCGCATCTCCTCCGGCTCTACCCCCATATTTTCCAATCCGAACGCGACGTCATCCTCTACGGTCGCACCGACGATTTGGTTATCGGGATTTTGAAAGACCATGCCGACCAGGCGACGAATCTCCCAAACCAGTTCGCCATCGCGGGTGTCGATGCCGGTCACGAGGACCGCTCCGTCATCCGGAAGGAGCAGCGCGTTCATCAGCTTGGCCAGCGTGGATTTGCCCGAGCCATTATGGCCGAGCACGGTGACAAAGGAGCCGGCGCGGATGTCGAGATTGATGCCCGCAAGCACCTTTTCCTTCTGCCCTCCCTCGCCTTCGTAAGCAAAGGAGACATTTTGTAAAGCCAGTAGACGTTCGTCCGTCATCTGGTGACCACATCCTCCCAGCATGCAACAGGTAAATTTCACGGTCGCGCCAGCAAGCCTGCGCGAGTTGCAAGCGATCAATGGATAAAGAAAAAAGGGCATGAATCAGAGTCCAGTCCGTGACCAGAATCTGCCCCCACCCTTTTTCAGGCTGTTTCAAATCAAAAGAGACTTTTGGAAACAACCGGATCAAACAGATGTGTATTACACCAATTCGATGTATGCCATTGGAGCAGCGTCCCCACGACGAGGACCTGTCTTCAACACACGAGTGTATCCGCCGTTGCGCTCTTTGTAGCGAGGCGCGATCTCATCAAACAGCTTTTGAACCGCATCGCGGCCTTCTTCGGTAGCTACTTCTTTGCGAACGAAAGCAGCTACTTGACGGCGTGCGTGCAGGTCACCGCGTTTTGCCAGCGTGATCATTTGATCCGCGATGGAACGCAGTTCTTTCGCTTTCATCTCAGTGGTCTCGATGCGTTCGTTGATGATCAGGTCAGTTACCAGATCACGGAACAGCGCTTTACGAGCCGAACTGCGACGACCCAGTTTACGGTATGCCATGTTCTTACCTCCTTCTTACTCGCGAGCACTACGTCGATTCTGCTTCTTGTTCGAGCGAGATCTGCAGTGCCCTCGGGGTACTTCTTACTCGCGAGCACTACGTCGAAATCGCTTCTTGTTCGAGCGAGATCTGGTGTGCCCGCTGGTGATTCGGTGCACGCCCTAGTCGTCGCTGCGGAGAGACAGGCCGAGTTCAGCCAGCTTCTCTTGCACCTCTTCCAAGGATTTGCGTCCCAGGTTGCGCACCTTCATCATGTCTTCTTCGGTCTTCTGCGTCAGCTCTTGCACAGTATTGATACCGGCACGCTTCAGGCAGTTGTAGGAACGTACAGAGAGATCGAGCTCTTCGATGGTCATCTCGAGCACTTTCTCTTTCTTGTCTTCCTCTTTTTCCACCATGATTTCGGCATCCTTCGCCTCGTCCGTCAAACCGACAAAGAGGTTCAGGTGCTCCGTCATGATTTTGGCGCCCAGACTGACGGCTTCTTCCGGACTAATGCTGCCGTTGGTCCAGACCTCCAGCGTCAACTTATCGTAGTTGGTCATCTGACCAACACGGGTGTTCTCCACTTGATAGTTGACACGCTTAATGGGTGTATAGATCGAATCAATCGGAATCACGCCAATCGGCAAGTCCTCCGACTTGTTTCCATCTGCTTGTACATATCCACGTCCACGTCCAGCTGTCATACGAATATGCAGACGACCACCGTTTGCCAACGTTGCAATATGAAGATCAGGGTTCAAGATCTCCACATCACTGTCTGCGCGGATATCTCCCGCCTTGACTACGCCCTCGCCCTCCGCGTCAATCTCGATGACTTTTTCTTCATCGGAATGAATCTTCAGTGCAAGGCCTTTGATGTTTAGGATAATCTCCGTTACGTCTTCCACTACGCCTTCAACCGTAGAGAACTCATGAAGAACCCCGTCTATCTGAACGGTGCGTACCGCCGCACCCGGCAAGGACGAGAGGAGAATTCGTCTCAACGAGTTGCCAAGAGTGGTACCGTATCCGCGCTCAAGAGGTTCCACAACGAATTTCCCGTACGAGTTGTCGTCGTTTACTTCCACAACCTCGATTTTCGGTTTTTCTATTTCTATCATTATAAACAAACCCTCCTTCAAAACGTCGAAATTCTTGGGTGGGCAAAATTTCGCCCACTCAGGAATTTCCCCGGCGGTTTACCGTTTGCGTGCATGACAAGCTAAAATCAGAATTTACCATTCTAGTATGGACATGTTCTGAAACTTATAAACCCGTTACACGCGGCGACGTTTTGGTGGGCGGCAACCGTTGTGCGGAATTGGCGTAACGTCTTTGATCATGTTTACTTCCAGGCCAGCAGCCTGCAGGGAACGAATCGCAGCCTCGCGACCTGCACCCGGGCCTTTTACCAGCACTTCCAGCGAACGCATGCCGTGTTCCATTGCTACGCGAGCAGCGGATTCAGCAGCCATTTGCGCTGCGAAAGGCGTGCTTTTGCGGGAGCCTTTGAAGCCGAGGGCACCGGCACTGGACCAGGAGATCGCGTTTCCGTGCGGATCCGTAATCGTTACGATCGTGTTGTTGAACGTAGAGCGGATGTGTGCTACGCCGACTTCAACGTTTTTACGGTCACGACGACGGGTACGAGTAGCCGTCGCTTGTTTTCTTTTCGCCATGTCCCATTACCCTCCTTTACTTCTTCTTGTTCGCTACCGTACGGCGTGGACCTTTGCGCGTACGTGCGTTTGTTTTGGTGCGTTGGCCACGAACAGGGAGACCACGACGATGGCGGATGCCACGGAAGCAGCCAATTTCCATCAAACGTTTGATGTTGAGGGAGATCTCACGACGAAGATCGCCTTCCACCTTGATGTTTTTATCGATGAACTCACGCAGTTTCGCCACTTCGTCTTCCGTCAGATCACGAACGCGCGTGTCCGGGTTTACACCAGCAGCGGACAGAATGCGTTGAGACGTGGGACGCCCGATACCAAAGATATAGGTAAGAGCAACTTCTACGCGTTTTTCGCGAGGCAAGTCAACGCCTGCAATACGTGCCATGTGTCAAAAGCACCTCCTTGTTTACTTATCCTTGTTTTTGCTTATGCTTCGGATTTTCACAAATAACCATTACGTTACCTTTGCGACGGATAACCTTGCATTTTTCGCAAATCGGTTTCACCGACGGTCTCACTTTCATGGTTCTTGCCTCCCTCTCTAGGGGTTTCACTTATTTGTAGCGGTACGTAATCCGTCCGCGAGTCAAATCGTAAGGCGACAGTTCAACGGTTACCTTGTCCCCAGGCAGGATGCGGATAAAATGCATGCGGATTTTCCCCGAAACGTGAGCGAGCACTTTATGCCCATTCTCCAATTCTACCCGAAACATCGCATTGGGCAAAGGTTCAATTACCGTACCTTCTACTTCAATCACATCGTCTTTCGCCATCGTCAAACTCTCCTTTCTGCTGTGTAGCTTCAGTCAGACCATGAGTTTTGGTTCAAACATTACAGAACGAACTTATCGTCGACACGTTGGACGACAATTCCGAAGCGACCGTTGTGCCTCAGCTACGCCCTTGTAAAAATCTCATAGCCATCTTCCGTAATCGCGATGGTGTGTTCAAAATGAGCACATCTTTTCCGATCCACTGTTACAACCGTCCAATTGTCCTCCAAAGTGCGGACATAACGTTCGCCGGCATTGACCATTGGTTCGATTGCCAACACCATTCCCGGTTTCAACCGCGGCCCCCGGTCTGGCGGCCCATAGTTGGGAACCTGAGGATCTTCGTGCAAGTTTTGCCCGATCCCATGCCCCACATACTCGCGGACGAGAGTGAAGCCAGCTGCTTCTGCGTGGACCTGAATCGCGTGGGAAATATCGGACAGTCGCGCACCAGGCATCGCCTTTTCCAGGCCCTTGTACAACGACTCTTCCGTTACTCGCAGCAAACGTTGATCTTCTTCTGTAATCTGGCCGACCGGATACGTCCAAGCAGAGTCACCGTGAAATCCTTCAAACTGTGCACCAATGTCGATGCTGATGATGTCCCCTTCTTGCAACGCCCGTTTCCCTGGGATCCCGTGTACGAGTTCTTCATTGACTGAAGTACAGATGCTTCCTGGAAAGCCTCCGTAGCCTTTAAACGATGGAATGGCTCCCATGCTGCGGATAAAGGTTTCGGCGAATTCGTCTAGTTGCTTCGTCGTTACGCCAGGCTTGATCGCCTTAGCCAGTTCTTGATGGGTGAGTGCGACTATCCGACCGGCTTCGCGCATTACCTCAAGTTCTGCTTTCGACTTTAGGATGATCATTCACTCTACCCTCGCAACAAAGACTTGATCTCTTCAAACACTACCTGAATATCCTGCTCTCCATCGATGTTACGCAGGAGGCCTTGCTCCGTGTAGTAATCGATCAGCAGCTGTGCCTGGGCAATATTTACGTCGAGGCGCTGCGTAACCACTTCCAGTTTGTCGTCATCACGCTGGAACAGCTTGCCGCCATCCTTGTCGCAAATCCCCGCCACTTGCGGAGGGTTGAACAGGGTGTGATAGCTTGCGCCGCACACAGGGCAGATCCAGCGGCCAGTCAGGCGATCAATCAGAAGTTCACGGCGTACATTGATATTGATGACATGATCGATTTCACGTCCCAATTCTTTCACTGTCGCCGTCAACGCCTCAGCCTGCGGGACGGTACGAGGGAATCCATCGAGGAGAAAACCCTTTGCGCAGTCGTCCATTGCCAGGCGTTCCCGCACGATTCCGATGACGACCTCGTCAGGGACGAGCTGGCCTTGGTCCATGTAGGATTTGGCCTTCAGTCCGAGCGGCGTTTCGTTTTTGACCGCTGCCCGGAACATGTCGCCGGTGGAGATGTGCGGGATGTTAAATTCTTTTACGATCCGTTCTGCCTGTGTGCCTTTGCCAGCGCCCGGCAGACCCAACAAAATTATATTCACGTTCATTCCCTCCGTCCCATCTGAAAAGCTCAACGCACCTGATGACGGAGCCGTATCTGGCGGTCAGTTTGCTTTTCAACTACCTCGGTTACTTAATGAACCCTTGGTAATGGCGCTTGATCATTTGGCTTTCAATCTGCTTCATCGTATCCAGGGCGACCCCGATCACGATCAAGAGAGACGTGCCTCCAATATAGATCTGTTGGGGCAGGTTGGCCAGCTTGCTGAAGAAGAATGGCAATATGGAAATTGTCATCAAGAACAAGGCGCCAGCCAATGTCAGACGGTTCAAAGTACGGGTAATGTACACCTCGGTGTTTTTACCGGGCCGGATACCTGGAATGTAACCGCCGTTTTTCCTCATATTCTCCGCCAGTTGCACAGGATTAATCTGCACAAAGGTGTAGAAATACGTGAAACCGATAATCAAGATCGCATAGAGCGTCATCCCAAGCGGTGCGCTAGGTTGAAAATGCGTATAAATCCAGTTGGCAATCCCCGTTCCGGATCCATCCACCCAGAACTGTGCGATGGTCGACGGGAAAATCACGAGAGAGATGGCGAAGATGACAGGAATCACACCAGCAGAGTTGATTTTCAGCGGAATGTGAGTGGATTGACCACCGTACATTTTGCGTCCAACCACGCGCTTGGCATATTGCACTGGAATCTTGCGCACACCTTGCTGCATGAAAATAACACCGACGATAATCGCGATGATTACCAGCAGGATAATCACCATTTTCACGATGGCAAAGAACACGTTCTGAGCAGGATCAGTAAACTGCGTTGTGTAAATCGTAGTAATTGCATTTGGCAGGTTTGCTACGATACCGGCAACGATGATGATCGAGATCCCGTTTCCGATGCCCTTTTCAGTAATTTGTTCCCCCATCCACATCAGGAAAGAGGTTCCTGCAGTCAGGGTAAGTGCGATCAGCGCATAGCTGCCGATCGACGTATCCTGGAGCAGTCCCGGAGCCATGTTGTTAAAACCAATTGTCATCCCCACAGACTGGATCAGAGCAAGAACGATGGTGAAGTAGCGTGTAACCGTCGCGATCTTGCGCCGGCCCACCTCTCCTTCACGAGCCCATTGCGTAAACTTGGGTACAACATCCATGGACAGAAGCTGCATGATAATCGATGCCGTAATGTACGGCATGATTCCCATTGCAAAAATCGAGTAGTTTTGCAGGGCGCCACCCGAGAAGGTGTTTAACAACCCCAGCAAGTGGTTCGTGTTCTGCTGAAACAACTCGACATTCACGTTAGGGGCAGGGACGAAACTCCCGATTCGGAAGACGACCAACATCATGAGCGTAAAGAAAATCTTACGACGGAGGTCGCCAATTTTAAAAATGTTAGTCAAGGATGCTAACAATTAGATCACCTCGGTTGTTCCACCGACTTGAGCGATCTTTTCAGCAGCTGCATTGGAGAACTTGTGCGCTTTTACGGTCAGCTTCACGTTCAGTTCACCGTTTGCAAGAACTTTTACACCGTCACGCAGTGCGCTGATGACACCTGTTTCTTTCAACAGCTCAGGTGTAACCACGGTGCCTTCTTCAAAGCGGTTCAATGCATCCAAGTTCACTACCGCATATTCCTTGCGGCTGATGTTGGTGAAACCGCGCTTCGGCAGTCGACGGAACAGCGGGTTTTGACCACCCTCAAATCCTGGACGTACACCACCGCCGGAACGAGCGTTTTGACCTTTATGACCTTTACCAGCTGTTTTACCCGTGCCGCTACCAATACCGCGACCAACGCGCTTACGGGTGTGGCGGGATCCTTCTGCAGGTTTCAGTTCATGCAATTTCATTCCTTGCACCTCCTAACCGTATAAAATCAACGTTTACGCTTCTACTTCTTTCACTTCAACCAGGTGCTTCACTTTGAAGACCATGCCGCGGATCGCTGCGTTGTCTTCTTTCACCACAGAGTGGTTGATTTTACGGAGACCCAGTGCTTTGACCGTTTCTTTTTGATCGACAGTGCGGCCGATCAGGCTGCGCTTGAGGGTAATTTGCAATTTTGCCATGTCATTTCCCTCCTTATTAACCCAACAACTCGTCAACAGTCTTACCGCGCAATTTCGCGACGTCTTCCGCTGTTTTCAGACGGCTGAGGCCTTCCAGCGTAGCGTTGACCATGTTGATGGGGTTGTTGGAACCGAGAGACTTGCTGAGTACGTCTCCTACACCGGCAAGCTCCAGTACGGCACGTACAGGTCCACCTGCGATTACTCCAGTACCTTCCGAAGCCGGTTTGATCAGAACTTTACCGGAACCGAAGTGGCACAACACTTCATGAGGAATGGTTGTTCCTTTCATCGGTACACGGATCAGTTTTTTCTTAGCGTCGTCAATCGCCTTGCGAATGGCATCCGGTACTTCTTGGGCTTTCCCCATACCAGCGCCTACGTGACCGTTGCGGTCGCCGACTACCACAAGCGCGCTGAAGCTCATACGACGTCCACCTTTAACCGTTTTCGCAACACGGTTAACGGCGACAACTTTTTCTTCCAGCTCTAATTTGCTAGAGTCGATACGCATTCCTTTCCCTCCTTGTTGCTAGAATTGCAGGCCAGCTTCACGAGCTGCTTCTGCGAGTGCTTTAATGCGTCCATGATAAATGTATCCGCCACGGTCGAACACGACATCGTTCAGACCTTTTTCTTGTGCACGTTTTGCAATCAGTGTACCTACTGCAGCTGCCGCTTCCACGTTCGCACCGTTTTTCAGGCCCAGCTCTTTATCCAGAGAGGATGCTTGTGCCAGTGTAGTACCGGTAGCATCGTCGATTACTTGAGCATAGATGTGCTTGGAAGAACGGAATACGTTCAGACGCGGACGTACAGCAGTACCAGCCAGGCGCTTGCGAATGCGCAGATGGCGTTTTTTCCGAGCTTTGTTTTTATCAGCTTTGGTAAACATTACGCGGCCTCCCTTCTCATAAAACTACGAAGCTTATTTACCTTTTTTACCCTCTTTGCGGCGAACCACTTCGTCGCTGTACTTGATCCCTTTGCCTTTGTACGGCTCAGGTTTGCGGAGGGCGCGAATTTCAGACGCGAGTTGGCCTACGCGCTCTTTATCGATACCTTTTACGATCAGCGTGGTTTGGTTCGGCACTTCGATTTCCAGACCAGCTTCCGGTGTTACTTCAACTGGATGAGAGAAACCGAGGGAAAGTGTAACGCCATTACCTGCTTTGGCAGCACGGTAACCTACACCTACCAGCTCCAGTGTACGAGTAAAGCCTTCGGATACGCCTTTTACCATATTCGCAACCAGGGCACGAGTCGTACCATGGAGAGAGCGGTGCAGCTTGTTGTCGCTCGGGCGTTCTATGTTGACTTCGTTTTCGCTAATGTTGATAGTGATATCCGGATGGAAGTTACGAACGAGTTGACCCTTAGGGCCTTTTACCGTCAGCTCCGTACCGTTCAGAGTGAGGGTAACGCCTGCAGGGACCACGATCGGTTTTCTACCGACACGAGACATGTGGTGCACCTCCTGTGCTATTTCAATCAGTAATTACCAAACGTATGCGAGAACTTCTCCGCCTACGTGAGCTTGGCGAGCTTGCTTGTCGGTCATTACGCCCGCGGACGTAGAGATCAGGGCTACACCCAGACCGCCAAGAACTTTTGGAATCTCATTGCTTTTTGCGTACACGCGCAGACCCGGCTTGGAGATACGCTTCAGACCGGTGATAACGCGCTCATTGTTCGCACCGTATTTCAAGAAAACACGGATGATCCCTTGTTTGTTATCTTCAACGAACTCGGCATCACGGATGAAACCTTCTTCTTTCAGGATGCGAGCAATTTCTTTTTTGATAGTGGACGCCGGGATCTCCACTTTCTCGTGGCGAACCATGTTGGCGTTGCGAATGCGTGTAAGCATATCAGCGATTGGATCAGTCATAACCATGAGAGAGAACCTCCTTCCCGTTTCAAATTACCAGCTTGCTTTTTTCACGCCAGGGATTTGGCCTTTATAAGCAAGTTCACGGAAGCAAATACGGCAGAGTTTGAATTTGCGCAAAACGGAGTGAGGACGTCCGCAGCGCTCACAACGAGTGTAAGCACGCACCGCAAACTTCGGCTTCCGTTGTTGCTTGATGATCATTGATTTCTTTGCCACATTCTTCCCTCCTTACGATGGGGATTTATTTACGGAATGGCATACCCATTTGAGTCAGCAGTTCACGAGCTTCCTCGTCTGTTTTCGCGGAAGTGACGATTACGATGTCCATACCGCGAACTTTGTCGATTTTATCGTACTCGATCTCCGGGAAGATCAGCTGTTCTTTCAGACCGAGCGTGTAGTTGCCGCGACCGTCGAACGCTTTGGAAGATACACCGCGGAAGTCACGAACACGCGGAAGAGATACGTTCATCAGCTTGTCGAGGAAGTGGTACATACGCTCACCGCGCAATGTCACTTTCGCACCGATTGCCATACCTTCACGCAGTTTGAAACCGGCGATGGAGTTCTTCGCACGAGTAACTACTGGTTTTTGACCAGAGATCGTTTGCAAATCTTCCACAGCAGAGTCCAGCGCCTTGGCGTTGCCTACCGCTTCACCAACACCCATGTTGATTACGATCTTCTCTACTTTCGGCACCTGCATGATGGAAGAATAGCCGAACTTGCTCATCAGGCCAGGCACGATTTCTTTTTGATATTTTTCTTTCAATCTTGCTGCCATCTAGGACATCCTCCTTTCCAATCTGACTACTTGTCGATAACCTCGCCAGATTTTTTTGCGTACCGAACTTTTTGGCCGTTATCCAGTACCTTGTAACCGATACGTGTTGCTTTGCCGGACTTCGGATCGATCAAGGAAACGTTGGATACGTGAATCGGTGCTTCTTGCGTTACAATGCCGCCTTGCGGATTGGTTTGGGACGGACGAGAGTGCTTCTTGATCAGGTTGATACCTTCTACCAGGACGCGGTCTTTTTTCGGGTAAGCAGCGAGAACGCGACCTTTTTTACCCTTGTCTTTACCCGTTATTACGATAACAGTGTCGCCTTTCTTAACGTGCATCGCTTGGTGCACCTCCTATCGAGCAAACTACCAGAGTATTTCCGTTCAATTAGATAACCTCAGGAGCCAGGGAGATGATCTTCATGAAGTCTTTTTCACGAAGTTCACGTGCTACCGGTCCAAAAATACGAGTACCACGAGGAGATTGATCATCCTTGATGATTACCGCTGCGTTTTCGTCGAAACGGATGTAAGAGCCATCCGGGCGGCGAACGCCACGCTTGCTGCGAACGACAACCGCTTTAACTACTTGGCCTTTCTTGACAACGCCACCGGGTGTAGCGGATTTGACGGAGCATACGATAACATCACCGATGTTCGCCGTTTTGCGACCGGATCCACCCAGAACCTTGATGCACATCAGTTCTTTTGCACCGGAGTTGTCAGCAACAGCCAATCTCGATTGAGTTTGGATCATTTACTGTTCCTCCTTTCGGATGTGTTTACCCGAAAATCTGAGTTATACAATGACTGCCTCTTCAACGATACGAACCAAGCGGAAGCACTTGTCCTTGGACAGTGGGCGAGTTTCCATGATTTCCACGATATCGCCGATTTTCGCAGAGTTGTTCTCGTCGTGAGCCTTGAACTTTTTGGAGTATTTCACACGTTTGCCGTACAGCGTGTGTTTTTTGTAGGTCTCAACCAGGACAACGATGGTTTTATCCATTTTGTCGGATACAACGCGACCTACCATGGTTCTACGCATTTTGCGTTCTGCGGTCATGTTCGAACCTCCTTCCTGTTATTAGCCGATCCCTAATTCTCTTTGGCGCAGGACGGTTTTCGCACGAGCAATATCCTTACGCACTTGTTTAATGCGAGACGTGGTTTCGAGTTGACCAGTAGCCAGCTGGAAACGAAGGTTGAACAGCTCTTCTTTCAAGGAAGCAACGTTTTGTTCGATCTCGGCAGTGGTCAGATTGCGGAACTCATTAGCCTTCATGTGCGTCACCACCCACTTCTTCCCGCTTCACGAACTTGCACTTGATAGGCAGTTTGTGCATTGCCAGGCGCATAGCCTCGCGAGCGACTTCTTCGGATACGCCAGCAAGTTCAAACATGATCTTGCCAGGCTTTACTACCGCAACCCAGTACTCAGGAGAACCTTTACCGGAACCCATCCGTACTTCAAGCGGCTTTTGCGTTACTGGTTTGTCAGGGAAAATTTTGATCCATACTTTACCGCCACGGCGGATGTAACGAGTCATCGCAATACGGGCAGCCTCGATTTGGCGGTTGGTTACCCATGCTGGCTCGAGAGCTTGCAGACCGTATTCACCGAAAGCAACAGTGGTACCGCCTTTTGCGTTACCAGCCATTTTTCCGCGGTGCTGTTTGCGGTGTTTCACGCGTTTTGGCGTTAACATGTTTATTTGCCTCCTTCCTCAGTCGCTACGTTCTTTCTCGTAGGAAGGACTTCTCCACGGTAGATCCACACTTTTACGCCGATGCGGCCATAAGTGGTGTGTGCTTCGGCTGTACCGTAGTCGATGTCAGCACGGAGCGTATGAAGCGGAACAGTACCTTCGCTGTAACCTTCAGAACGCGCAATGTCAGCTCCGCCAAGACGACCGCTGACCAGAGTTTTGATTCCTTTTGCACCTGCGCGCAGCGTACGAGTGATCGATTGCTTTTGCGCACGGCGGAAAGAAATACGGTTTTCCAGTTGACGAGCGATATTTTCAGCTACCAGCGTAGCATCCAGATCAGGTTTTTTCACTTCGTTGATGTTGATGTGTACACGCTTGCCAGTCAATTCGGTGAGAGATTTGCGCAGAACTTCAACTTCTGAGCCACCTTTACCGATTACCATGCCAGGCTTAGCGGTGTGAATCGTAACGTTTACGCGGTTAGCTGCACGTTCGATTTCGATGGTAGAAACAGCAGCATCTTTCAGACGCCCTTTTACAAATTTGCGGATTCTCAGGTCTTCGTGCAACAGAGCTGCGAAGTCCTTGTCAGCGAACCATTTGGACTCCCAGTCGCGGATAATGCCGATGCGAAGACCTACCGGGCTTACCTTTTGACCCACACGTAATCCCTCCTTATTTCTCGTTTAGTACCACGGTGATGTGGCTGGTGCGCTTGTGGATGCGGCTTGCGCGACCCATCGCACGCGGGCGGAAACGTTTCAATGTCGGACCTTGGTCCACAAAGATTTTTCCTACAACAAGTCCGTTCGGATCCATTTCATAGTTATGCTCAGCGTTAGCGATCGCCGATTTCAGGAGTTTCTCCACTACCGGAGAAGCAGCTTTCGGCGTATGTTTCAGGATCGCCAGTGCCTCACCTACTTGCTTTCCTCGGATCAAGTCCACAACCAGGCGAACTTTGCGAGGGGCAATGCGAATATAGCGAGCAACAGCTTTAGCTTCCATCTTTGTACCTCCTCTCTGTCAAGAGAAAATTAGCGCTTCTTGGATTTCTTGTCGTTGTCGACGTGACCCTTGAAGGTACGAGTTGGTGCAAATTCACCCAGTTTATGACCCACCATATCTTCTGTTACGTAGACCGGTACATGTTTGCGGCCGTCATAGACAGCAAACGTGTGTCCTACGAACTCAGGGAAAATGGTGGAGCGACGAGACCAGGTTTTCACCACGCGTTTTTCGTTCTTTTCGTTCAGAACTTCAACTTTTTTCATCAAGTGATCATCTACGAAAGGACCCTTTTTCAAACTGCGACCCATGTGTGAACCTCCCTTCGCCAAAGGCGTTCGGTTATTGTCTCACCCTGCCTTACTTCTTGCGGCGACGGATGATATATTGATCGGATTTGTTTTTCTTCTTGCGGGTTTTGAGGCCCAGAGTCGGTTTGCCCCAAGGAGTAACAGGCGCTTTACGTCCGATCGGAGCGCGACCTTCACCACCACCGTGCGGGTGATCGTTCGGGTTCATTACGCTACCACGCACAGTTGGACGGATACCCAACCAACGGGAACGGCCAGCTTTACCAATGTTCAGGAGCTCGTGGTCGATGTTGCCCACTTGACCGATGGTTGCGCGGCATACGTTGTGGATGCGGCGAGTTTCACCGGAGGACAGACGAACGATAACGAAGTCTCCGTCACGACCCAGCAATTGAGCGGAGGAACCAGCTGCGCGAACCAATTGTCCGCCTTTGCCAGGCTTCAGCTCGATGTTGTGAATCGTCGTACCTACTGGAATGTTTGCCAGCGGCAGTGCGTTACCAGTTTTGATGTCAGCATCAGGACCGGAAACGATCTCATCGCCAACTTTCAGGCCATGCGGAGCGATGATGTAGCGCTTTTCGCCGTCCAGATAGTTGATCAGAGCGATGTTTGCGGAACGGTTTGGATCGTATTCGATCGTAGCTACGCGACCTACGATGCCATCCTTGTTCCGTTTGAAGTCGATAATGCGATATTTGCGTTTATGACCGCCACCGTGATGACGAACGGTAATTTTCCCGTGATTGTTGCGTCCAGCTTTCTTGCTAAGAGGCGCCAACAGGGATTTTTCGGGAGTCGATGTGGTGATCTCCTCGAATGTAGAAACCGTCATTTGGCGACGACCAGGAGAAGTCGGTTTAAACTTTTTGATACCCATTTAAAATTCCCTCCTTTTCGGTAGTCGTCGTGGTTATACGCCTTCGTAGAAAGCCAGCTCTTTGCTGTCTTCTGTCAGCTTCACAATCGCTTTTTTCCACTCAGAGGTGTAACCGGAATATTTGCCGTAGCGCTTTGGTTTCGCAGGCACACGCACGGTGTTGACTGCTTCCACTTTTACGCCGAAAACTTTCTCAACGGCTTGCTTGATTTCTGTTTTGTTGGCTTTGAGCGGCACTTCGAATACGTACTTCTTCTCAGCCATCATGTCTGTGGTGCGCTCCGTAATGATAGGGCGCTTGATAATGTCGTGAAGGCTCTTCATTAGGCGAGCACCTCCTCTACTTTCGCAATCGCATCTTTCGTTACGATTACTTTGTCGGCCGAAACCAGATCCAGAACGTTAATGCCAGCTGCATCAACCATCTTCGTGCCTGGGATGTTGCGGGAAGAGAGCGCTACGTTTTGATCGAACTCGGAGGTTACGATCAGCACTTTGCGATCAGCTTTCAGGTTGCTGAGAACAGCAGCCATGTCTTTGGTTTTTGGAGCGGCGATGTTCAGCGCATCCAGCACCAAGAGTTCGTTGTTTTGAACCTTCGTGGACAGCGCGGATTTCAGCGCCAGACGACGAACTTTACGGTTCAGTTTGTATCCGTATTTGCGTGGGGTTGGTCCGAATACGACACCGCCACCTTTCCATTGCGGAGAGCGAATGGAACCTTGACGAGCGCGACCGGTGCCTTTTTGACGCCACGGTTTGCGACCGCCACCACGAACTTCAGAACGGTTCTTTACGTCATGCGTACCTTGGCGTTGGGACGCTTGTTGCATAACGATTGCATCGAAAAGAACAGCGTTGTTAGGCTCGATGCCGAATACACTGTCAGCCAGTTCAATTTCGCCTACTTGCGAACCAGCTTGATTGTAAAGAGCTACTTTTGGCATGTCAGTTCCTCCTTTCCTTACTATTTCTGCTTGACAGCCGTAGAAACAAGAACGACGCTATTTTTCGGGCCAGGCACGGAGCCTTTCACCAGAATCAGGTTGCGATCCGCATCTACCTTGATCACTTCCAGGTTTTGAATGGTTACGTTGTCGCCACCCATTTGACCTGGCAGGGATTGACCCTTAAATACGCGAGCCGGGTCAACCGCACCGAGAGAACCTGGGCCACGATGGTAACGGGAACCGTGAGACATCGGACCGCGGCTTTGGTTGTGACGTTTGATTGCGCCTTGGAACCCTTTTCCTTTGGTTACGCCGGCTACGTCAACAGACTCTCCTGCGGCAAAAATATCAACTTTCAACTCTTGACCTACCTCGTACTCGCCGAGGTTAACTCCGCGAATTTCGCGAATGAAGCGCTTAGGTGCAGTGTTCGCTTTCGCTGCGTGTCCTTTTTCAGGCTTGTTGGCGCGATGTTCTTTTTTGTCTTCGAAACCGATTTGGATAGCTTCGTATCCATCGTTGTCTTGATCCTTCTTTTGCAGTACTACGCAAGGACCTGCTTCGATGACGGTAACAGCGATCGCCGTGCCGTTCGGACCAAAAACTTGGGTCATACCAAGCTTTCTGCCTAAGATTCCTTTGGTCATTTGTGCCACCTCCTGTGCTTATCTCCACATGCTTTACTGTTGTATCAAGGTCCCTGCCGATGCGCAGGGGCGCCGTTTACGGGGTATGAAGACTTGATAGATCGCGCTTGTTAAGACAACGCGTACGTGTGTATCGTATTTGAACCTTACAGTTTGATCTCGATGTCAACGCCGGACGGCAGATCCAAACGCATCAGAGCGTCTACCGTTTGTGGTGTCGGATTCAAAATGTCGATCAAACGCTTGTGAGTGCGCATCTCAAACTGTTCACGAGAATCTTTGTACTTGTGAACCGCACGCAGAATTGTGTAAACTGCTTTCTCCGTCGGAAGCGGAATTGGACCGGATACATTGGCACCGGAACGCTTGGCAGTTTCTACAATTTTCTCAGCGGACTGATCGAGGATTTTGTGATCGTACGCCTTTAAACGAATGCGAATCTTTTGTTTTGCCATTTTAGTCCCTCCTTTTTCGCCCATTTTCTGAAACGGACATTTCTCCGTGGAAATATCCTGCACCCCGGTCATGGCAAAGGGGCCGGGTGTGTCAGCAACCTCCCACATCATCGCAAGTCCATGACCAACATTCAATATTGTACTAAAATGTAATGGGCAACGCAAGCTTTTTCTCGGTTATCCATACATTTTTTGTACATGGGAGCCTTTTGAGCTCACTTTGTCCATATTACTGATTTCTCTTGCCAAAGGCAAGCGGGATTCGCTTCCAAACCGTATTTGTTCTATTTATAGTAGAGGAAAGACGGTATACTGAAAAAATAGCTTACCCAAAAGGAGGATACCTACCGTGTCCGATACCGATAGACTCGTCACCCCCTATGAGCAGATCGGAGGGGCAGAGACCCTCTCCCGTCTGGTCGATACCTTTTACGATCTGGTCAAAGAGCACCCCGACCTGGCTCCTCTTTTCCCCGAGGATTTTACCGAGGTGAAAGAGCGGCAGTACCAATTCCTCACCCAGTTTCTCGGCGGCCCCACGCTGTACAGCGACAAGCACGGCCACCCGATGCTTCGCGCGCGCCATATGCGGTTTCCGATCGGTCCCACTCAGGCAGAGGCTTGGCTGGCTTGCATGAAAGAAGCAATGGATCGCATCCAGCTCGAGGGACCGCTTCGCGAGCAGATTTTCGAACGCTTGCGCCTCACTGCCTATCACATGGTCAATCGCTGGGATACAGAAAAAGCGTAGGGAACTCTCCCTACGCTTTTGTCATCACATCTGATTTGGATGAAACGGGTCTCACCGCGATCTGCCTGGAGCCCAGATACACACCCGCGATGATCATGACCAGCGCCAGCAAATGCAGAAGCTGCAGCCTCTCCCCGAGAAAGAGTGCGGCAAACAACAGGCTGGCCATCGGCATTCCATTGAGGAAGACGGCGGTTCGGCTCGCTCCCAGCTGACGGATGCCGTAGTTCCAGCCGATGGAGCCGAGTGCGGAGGAGAGCCCGCCTGATGCAAAAATCACCAGCCATTGAAAAGGAGTCACTTCCATCGATAGGTAGTAGGACAAGGGCTGATCGATCAGTGCCGTCGTCCACAGGCAGGCGACACCGACCATTTGCGAGGCTGCAGTGATCAGCAGGACCGGCACGCCCCGCGTCGTCAGCTTGCGAATCAAAATTCCCCCGGTTACATACATCAGCATGGAGAAGAACATGATCAGATCTCCTGCGCCGTTCACCTGGACCGCTCCGTGCTGCGATATGACCACCAGCAGCACACCGCTAAATCCGATGCCAATCCCGATCGCTTTTCGCCAGTTCATCCCCTCGCCAAGCAGAAACATAGCCAGCAGCGCGGTCGCCAGTGGGTTCAACCCCAGGATGAGGGATGCGTTTCCGGCAGTGGTAAAGCCCACACCATAGGCCAGTGTGATCTGGTGAAGCGCAATGGAGCTGATCCCCACGCCGGCGATCAACAGCCAGTCCGTTCCTTTCAACTTCATCTGATGCCGATACTTCCACAAGATGGGACTTAAAAAGAGCCCTGCTACGGTCATGCGGATCGCTGCTACGTACAGCGGCGGAAACGTCGTCAGGAATTTGACCATGACCACGTTAAGGCCCCAAAACGTAACGACGCCGGCCAGCATGAGGTATAAAAGACGTTCATCATTTTTCATGACAGGCACTTCTCCCGTTCTGCATTTCGCCAGATCGTTACTCGTAATTGTAGCATAGGTCTGCCTGCCGCTTTATTTCGATTTTTTGATTGCTCTGATTTAGAAATGAAATGAAAGCTTATCCGGATTGAGAATAAGGTAGAGCGCTGCGATTTTTCCCTCTTTCAGGTGCATGGTGTTTACGCTGTACACCTGCTCTCCCCTGTAGACGATGACTCCCCATTCTCCATTGATGTTGGCCAGCTCCATGCGGACCGTAGGGGGAGCTTTTTTGGCGACCCCCAGCAAAAACGCAATCACGTTCTTGCTCGTCACAATCGGCCGCAGCGCCGCTCTCACTTTGCCTCCGCCATCCGAGTACAGGATGACATCGGGGGAAAGCAGCTTTAGCAAAGTGGCCGAGTCCTCCGTCTCAACCGCCTTGAGAAACGTCTCAAACAGAACTTTTTGCTGCTCGTAGTCCATTTGCATATCGGGCATCTCCGGCGTCAGCTTCTGCTTGAGCCGACTGAATATCTTGCGGCAGTTGGCCGGCTCTTTGCCGGTGATTTCCGCGATCTCGTCATAGGAAAAGTCCAGCACTTCTCTCAAGATAAAGATCGCTCTCTCCACGGGAGACAGCTTTTCCAGCAAGGTGAGCAGAGCGATAGACATTTGATCCTGCTGGATGATTCTCTCCTCGGGATCCAGAGCGGCTCCCTGAAAGAGAATCGGTTCGGGAAGCCACGGCCCTACATAGACCTCACGCTTCTTCTTTGCGGACCGAAGGAAGTCGATGCAGCGATTGGTCAGAATCTTGCATAGCAGCGCTTTCTCATTATGAATCCGCTGCGGATTCCACTGCCCGATCGAGAGAAAGGTGTCCTGGACGAGATCCTCTGCATCCGCCACGGTGCCCAGCATCCGGTAGGCAATGGAAAAAAGAAGCGGTTTGTACGTCACATACAGCTGCTGCGTATCCACTGTACTGTTCTCCTCTCGCTTTGCATTGAGGAAGATGGCTCCTGCTGCCCCTTTTCTTTCTCAGTCGACTATTGTCGACTGTTTCTACTTCTCGAGACGAATGAGGGACCCTTCTTGTGACATATACGACCCGGCATAAGCAAAAAACCCGACAGCCTGAGCATGTCGGGTTTTTCTTGAATCAATTACTCGATGATGGAAGCAACTACGCCAGCGCCTACTGTACGGCCACCTTCGCGGATCGCGAAGCGAGTACCTTGTTCCATCGCTACAGGAGCGATCAGTTCAACGGTGAACTCAGTGTTGTCGCCAGGCATTACCATCTCAACGCCTTCTGGCAGTTGGATGATACCGGTTACGTCAGTGGTACGGAAGTAGAATTGTGGACGGTAGTTAGCGAAGAAAGGAGTGTGACGTCCACCCTCTTCTTTGGACAGAACGTAAACTTCTGCTTTGAACTTGGTGTAAGGCTTAACGGAACCTGGTTTCGCCAAGCATTGTCCGCGCTCGATGTCTTTACGCTCAACACCGCGCAGCAGCGCACCGATGTTGTCGCCAGCTTCTGCTTGATCCAGCAGTTTGCGGAACATCTCAACACCCGTTACAGTTGTTGTTTTGGTTTCTTCAGCCAGACCAACGATTTCTACTTGGTCACCAACTTTAACGATACCGCGCTCTACACGACCGGTAGCAACAGTACCACGACCAGTAATCGTAAATACGTCCTCAACTGGCATCAGGAAAGGTTTGTCAGTTGCACGCTCTGGGTTCGGGATGTAGCTGTCAACAGCTTCCATCAGTTCCAGTACGCGTTGAGCCCATTCGCCTGTTGGGTTGTCGAGAGCTTCTTTAGCGGAACCTTTGATTACTGGGATATCGTCGCCTGGGAACTCATATTGAGAGAGCAGGTCGCGGATTTCCATTTCAACCAGTTCCAGGAGCTCTTCATCGTCAACCATGTCGCATTTGTTCATGAATACAACGATGTAAGGAACGCCTACTTGGCGGGACAGCAGGATGTGCTCGCGAGTTTGTGGCATAGGACCATCAGCAGCAGATACTACGAGGATCGCGCCGTCCATTTGAGCAGCACCGGTAATCATGTTTTTCACGTAGTCAGCGTGACCAGGGCAGTCAACGTGAGCATAGTGACGGTTAGCTGTTTCGTACTCAACGTGGGAAGTGTTGATAGTGATACCGCGCTCTTTTTCTTCTGGAGCGTTGTCGATGGTGTCATAAGCCATAGCTTTTGCGCCACCAGCTTGAGCCAGAACAGTTGTGATCGCAGCAGTCAGAGTAGTTTTACCGTGGTCAACGTGACCGATGGTACCGATGTTTACGTGCGGTTTATTCCGCTCAAATTTTTCTTTAGCCATGAGAGTGAGCCTCCTTAAAAATAAGGGTTTTTATAGAGTGAAGAAAGGTTTACCCTATCAACGGTTTTACCCTATCATATTGTAAACCTTTCTCGTTTCAAGATAAAGCCTGAGCGAGAGAGAATTACTCGCCTTTGGATTTCTTGATGATGTCGTCCGCGATGAACTTCGGCACTTCTTCGTAATGGTCGAGAACCATGGAGTAAGTACCGCGTCCTTGGGTACGGGAACGAAGTACAGTGGAGTAGCCGAACATCTCGGACAGCGGTACCATCGCACGGATGACTTGTGCGTTTGCACGAGCTTCCATACCTTCGATACGGCCGCGGCGGGAGTTCAGGTCACCCATCACGTCGCCCATGTACTCTTCTGGAACCGTTACTTCAACCTTCATGATTGGCTCGAGCAGAGTCGCGCCACATTTCTTCGCAGCTTCTTTCAGCGCAAGAGAACCTGCTACTTTAAACGCCATCTCGGAGGAGTCGACATCATGGTAGCTACCATCAACGATGGTCGCTTTGATGTCAACCAGCGGGAATCCGGCAAGAACACCATTTTTCATGGCTTCTTCGATACCTGCTTGTACCGCTGGAATGTATTCCTTCGGCACCACACCACCGACGATTTTGTTTTCGAATTCAAAGCCTTTGCCTGGCTCAAGCGGAGCGAACTCCACCCAAACGTGACCGTATTGACCACGACCACCGGACTGGCGAACGAATTTCCCTTCGACTTTGGCCGCATTGCGGAAAGTCTCGCGGTAAGCAACCTGCGGAGCGCCTACGTTCGCTTCTACTTTAAATTCGCGTCTCATACGGTCAACGATGATCTCCAGGTGAAGCTCACCCATACCGGAGATGATGGTTTGACCAGTTTCTTCGTCTGTATGCGTTCTGAACGTTGGATCCTCTTCAGACAGCTTGGCGAGGGCAACACCCATCTTGTCTTGGTCTGCTTTGGACTTCGGCTCGATCGCGATGTGGATAACCGGATCAGGGAACGTCATGGACTCCAAGATTACCGGAGCTTTCTCATCACAGAGCGTGTCGCCTGTAGTGGTGTCTTTCAGACCTACAGCCGCAGCGATGTCACCGGAGTAAACCGTTTGGATCTCTTCACGGTGGTTCGCGTGCATTTGCAGGATACGTCCGATACGCTCGCGCTTGCCTTTTGTGGAGTTAAGCACGTAGGAACCGGAGTTCAGGACACCGGAGTACACGCGGAAGAAGGTCAGGCGGCCCACATACGGGTCAGCCATGATTTTGAACGCCAGTGCGGAGAACGGACCATTGTCGTCTGCCGGACGCTCTACTTCTTCTTCTGTGTCAGGAAGCGTACCTTTGATCGCCGGAATGTCGATCGGAGATGGCAGGTAAGCAACCACGTTGTCCAGCATAGGCTGAACGCCTTTGTTGCGGTAGGAAGAACCGCACATTACCGGGGTGATGCGGCATTCGATGGTACCTTTGCGGATCGCTGCACGAATTTCATCGTTGGTCAGCTCTTCGCCTTCCAGGTATTTCATCATCAGCTCTTCATCCTGCTCGGCTGCAGCTTCAACCAATGCCATACGGAGCTCTTCGCACTTCTCTATCAGTTCAGCCGGGATTTCCGCTTCGTCAGAAGTTTTGCCCAGGTCGTCTGTATAGATGATGGCTTTCATTTCGATCAGGTCAACCATACCTTTGAACTGATCTTCTGCTCCGATTGGATACTGAACGGCTACCGGGTTTGCACCCAGGCGCTCACGGATTTGTGCCAAGCACATATCGTAGTTCGCACCGATAATATCCATTTTGTTGATGTAGCACATACGAGGAACACCATACCGGTCAGCTTGGCGCCAAACGGTTTCGGTCTGAGGCTCAACGCCGCCTTTTGCGTCAAAAACGGTTACCGCACCGTCGAGAACGCGCAGGGAGCGCTCAACTTCTACAGTGAAGTCTACGTGGCCAGGCGTATCGATGATGTTGATTCGATGGCCTTTCCATTGAGCGGTCGTCGCAGCCGAAGTAATGGTGATACCGCGCTCTTGCTCTTGTTCCATCCAGTCCATCGTGGCAGCACCTTCATGGGTTTCACCAATCTTGTGCACGCGACCGGTGTAGAACAGAATACGCTCAGTGGTGGTCGTCTTACCGGCATCAATGTGTGCCATGATACCGATGTTCCGCGTATTCGCTAAAGAGAACTCGCGAGCCATTGGGTATGCTCCTTCCATACTCGAATGTAAGAATATGCGGGTATCCGATTCGAACACCCGCCTAAAATACTACCAGCGATAGTGTGCAAACGCTTTGTTTGCTTCAGCCATCTTGTGCGTGTCTTCACGTTTCTTCACTGCTGCACCTGTGTTGTTCGCAGCATCCATGATCTCGTTCGCCAGACGTTGTTCCATGGTTTTCTCACCGCGAGTGCGGGAGTAGTTCACCAGCCAACGCAGGCCGAGAGTCGTACGGCGCTCAGGTTTTACTTCGATCGGTACTTGGTAGTTGGCACCACCAACACGACGAGCTTTAACCTCCAATACAGGCATTACGTTTTTCAGTGCTTCTTCAAACACTTCCATCGGGTTGCGGCCAGTGCGCTCCTGAATAATGCCAAATGCATTGTACAGGATATTCTGGGCAACACCGCGTTTGCCATCCAGCATCAAGCGGTTGATCAGACGAGTAACCAGCTTGCTGTTGTAAATCGGATCAGGCAGTACGTCACGACGGGTAACAGGACCTTTCCGTGGCATCGTATTCCCTCCTTCTGCATCAAATTTACTTTTACGCCCCCATCATGAGGCGATTATTTTTTTGCTGCTTGGCCGGCCTTTGGACGCTTCGTACCATATTTGGAACGGCCTTGTTTGCGGTTGTTCACACCAGCAGTGTCAAGCGCACCGCGAACGATGTGATAACGAACCCCTGGCAAGTCTTTTACACGACCGCCGCGAACCAGCACGACGCTGTGCTCTTGCAGGTTGTGGCCAATACCACCGATGTAAGCAGTAACCTCGATACCGTTGGTCAAACGCACACGAGCGTATTTACGCAACGCGGAGTTTGGTTTCTTCGGAGTCATGGTACCCACACGAGTGCAGACACCGCGTTTTTGAGGAGAGCTCTGGTTGGTTTGAGCCTTTTTGAAGCTGTTGTACCCCTTTTGCAGAGCTGGGGACTTCGACTTCACAACCTTGTCCTTGCGACCTTTGCGCACCAATTGGTTCATTGTAGGCATGGATGTTACCTCCCTTCTTATTACCCAATCTCAAGACCACAGATCCAGGTGAGTCATCTTTGGTCAAATAGAAAGTCTTTGTTTACGCAGCCAACCCAAAGGTGACTGCAAACAAAAACATCGTTAACCACTTTTCTTTATCGCGGCAGTTGCCGCTCCCACTTCGATCCCGCACGCTTTTCCCAAGCGGCGCATGGATTCGACGCGGATGACTGGCACACCCTTCTCTTTGCAAAGAAGCTCAACTTTCTGGGTCAGCCGCTTGTCAGCATCTGCAGCGATGTAGACGGCTTCGACCTGTTGTTGTTCGACGGCCTTCATCGTCTGCTTGACTCCGATCGTCAGCTCCTTGGCCCTCTCTACTTTTTCATAAGACATGATGATCATATCCTCCAAAGTACAGATGTCAGGCACACTTGAATATAATATCAGGTAGGCCCGTCAAAGTCAACTTTTTTTCTCGCAAAAAGAACGGCGCGCCAGCCTGTTCCGGCGAGCCGTTCTTTTCCGTCTCTATTCTATCAAGGAAGCGAAACTTCCTCAACGCCGATTTCTTCTTGAAAGTGATTGTCATAGGCCGTAATCCGCAGCTTTTGCGAGCGATCCAATTCAAAAGTCAGTTTGATGCGGTTCAAATCCTGCATCTTCTGCAGCTGCTTGATTTGCATCCGGTATTTGATTTCTTTGCCCGCTTTGATGATGGGCACAAATTGGCCGCTGCCGTCACTGACCATCGGCCTGATTTCGATGCTTTGCTGATACGGCTTCGTCGTGGCAATGCCCACCGTCCTCTTCACCGGAAACTGATCATCGCTCTTGATCATCACAAACGTGCTCTGATCGTAGTGGCTGTAGATTCCGAAGCTTTGGTTGACGACGTCCGTGACGCGGATTTCTCCATCCTCTTCGTCGTAACCGTAGCCGGCATTCCCCCGGCAAATGCTCGTCTGCATGTATTTATCGGAACGAATGGTGGCGTTTGGCATGAGCGTCTCGATCAGATCCAGCACATAGGGAACCTTGCTGCTTCCGCCGGACAGAAACACGGTTTCGATCTTCTCCAGGCCGACATCGTGCTTTGCAGCCAACTCCTCGCCGAGCTCGACAATCGCCTGCCGGATTTTTCGCCAGACGACCTCCGCCCGCTTCTCAAACTCCTGTTTGGTAAGCAGCACATCCCTGATCCCCACGGTATCCATCTGCGGGAGCAAACTCGGAATCGACATGACATACTCATCCCGCCTGCTCAATTCGATCTTCATCATCTCCGCGAAACGCTTCAGCAGCTTGTACGGAGACATGTCGCGAAACTTCTCCAGCCGTTTTTCATCCTGGAAAATCGCCAGATCGAGCTGCTCGCAGACCGGGTTTTTCTGTTCCTTTCCTTGCTCGATAAAGTATTGGATGATGACCTCATCCAGATCGTCACCCGCTACCTCGATCTTCTTTTTGACGAGCACATTGCCCTGTCCCCATCCCGCGGCGTCATGGCTGTCTTCCCGTTTCATGACCGCCAAATCCAGCGTTCCGCCGCCGAAATCATAGACGAGAATCAGGTCGGACTGAATCGGTTGCACCTTTTCGTAAAACCAAAGAATGGCGATCGGTTCATCCACAAACCAAATCCTGTCGGGGGTAATCCCCAAACGGCTGCATGCGTGCTCCATCAGATGCTTTTTATCCTCGCCGTACTCGACCGGAATGCTCAAAACCAGTCTCTCGATTTTGTCGACCGGGATTCCGGCGCTGATCAGCAGCTTCTCGATAAAAATCGAGACCAGCTCTCCCCCGCTGTATACCTGATTGTCGATGGTCACTTCATAGTCGGGGTTTTTCAAGATACGCCGCTTCAGGGAGGAAATCAACCGGTTCGGATCGACGCGCCCGTCCGGTTGGCCTCCGATGGTCACTTCGCCGTTGGGGTGGACCAACAGAGTGGTTCTCATCAATTCTCTCTCTTTGCGTTCATTGTTAAAGCCGCCTTCCAGCTCAAGGCAGCGAGGAACCACGATCTGTTTGCCTCCCAGCTTGCGGGGATTCTTGATCTCTTCCGGACCGATCACGGCTACCGAACTGTTGGTCGTCCCGAAGTCAATTCCGACGTAGTACATGCTGTCATCCTCCCTCTCTCTTCCCGTTATATCATTTTGAGTTCCTGGAACATCTGCTGGAGCACATCCTCGTTCTGTATCTCGGCCCGAATCACGGCCCGAGACAGGAGGCGGGTCGAGTATTTTTCCTTGATGCCGGGACTCACAAGCTGATAGGACAGGGTTAATCCGTTCATCAGAGGCAGCTCGGTTTCATATTCCACCCACTCCGGATGCTCCACGACGATTCGCTCCAACTCGTCGCTGGAAAGAGGCTCTGCCCGCTCGTTCCAGCCAATCCATTCATAATCCCAGCTCTCTGCAAGCTGAGCCAACCGATGTGGCGCAAGTCCGGCAAGCAATGCTTCGCGAATGATCGTGTCCAAATTCTCTCCTGTCAGAAAGGGCCCCAGTTCAGTCAGGCGTTCGAAATCCAGGTCCTTGCCTTCTTGCAGCTGAAAGGTCAGGTAGCCGACAAGCAGACGCTGCACCTGCTCTCGCCCGACCCAGCCCATGATGTGTCTATCCTTGCCGCCATGATGCACATATCTTTGCAGCAGGGAAAAATCTTTGACCATACACTCCTGCAAAAGCTCTTTCCCGGTCCGATGCTGGTACAGGTATTCAAAATACTGTGTGTATGCTTCGCACAGGCGCCCGTCCTGCTCCCTGTCTTTGGCCCAATCCTCCCGCAAAAATCCGAGAAGCGCAGCATGCCACTCCGAGAGCGGTACCGCGTCCCTCCGCAGTCGTCTTTCCAACCTCTGGGGCGTCCATAACAGCAGCCATTCCTTTTGCTTCCCTGCCAATAACGCTTGTTGCTCGGATACACCTGCTGCATTCTCATTCCATTCCTTTGCAAAGGAAGAAATGACATCTTCCCACTGGTCGGACTGTTCCCACCAATGGCGCAGCAGGCCATACAGCTGCTCTGTGCGAGCGGGAGTATCGGCTGTCTCCAGCAGCCATTCCCTGACCGAGTAGCCGGACAACTGCGCGAGAGCCATGCTGCGGACAGACGAGGGGCTGGCATCCTGCATCAGATAGGAAAAGACCGGCTGCGCCCCTGCCACTTGCTGACAGGTCCGGATAAACAGGAGCGGGTCGGCGTGGTTCTCCAGGGGAATGCGCTCGCGGAACGCCGCCAGGGTCGTCCGGTACTGGTCAAACTTGATCAGATCTTCCCGCATTTTCTCCATCAGACCGGGGCTCCATTGCTCCAGGCAGGGCAGAATCGGTTCCACAGGATCAAGCACATGCTTGATTCGCAGGAGATTTCGCATGTGCGTCGTCAGCTCTCCGCTGTTTTTTTGGACTATCGCCAACAGCCATTGCAAGGCGTGGTCATCCCGAAGATCCTCCGGCAGCGCCAGACCGGACACCTGGTGATGGACATACTCCATGATCTTGCCCGGTTTGGCAGCCGTCCGCCGCAATTGGCGAAGCTCGTCCAGTATCGTCATGGTATGCTGCTGCCCATGGTCTGCTCCCTCCTCACGAGGCCGGAACGGCTCGGTTTTCATGCGCTTGTACCAGTCGTCTATCTTTTTGGGAGCGAGCGCCTTGGCCGCTTCCCCGTCCTCATCGTCATTCATCTCCAGCGCTGATCTGATTTGCCGTATCCGCATCCATTCCCCGGCATACTGAAGAATCCATGATTCCCACCTCCGCAGACGGTCGACAAACATCTGCAAGCGTCCCTCATGATACATGGACACTCTGCACAGGCCCTCTGCCAGCAGCTGCGAAGAATAAGACTGCGACAGCACGACGGAGGGAATGATGCGATCATACAGAAGCACGTCCCACGTTACCTGATGCTTGCTCAGCGTTTCTTCCCGGCAAGAAAGGGTTTCCCTCTCTTCGCCGGTCGGCGGGATCAGCAGCCACTCCACGAGATCCAGGGGCGACACTTTGTTTTCCTCGCATACCCGAATCAACCCTTTGCTTTCTTCCTTCAATTCAACAGTAATGCGCGAAAGCTGGTTGAGCTGCAGCGTTTTGAAGTGGTCGACCACTTTCTGTGTCATTCTTTTTGGAGTCATTTGAGATCATCCCCTCCCTTGATTCAATTGGCGCTGCACCATTTTTGCGTATTGCTGGACCACTTCCCGATTGCGGATCATCACGCTGGTCTCCGCGACAAACCCGCGTTTGCGGTCCCCCCGGAAAGAGAGCCAGTTATAGCTGCCGACCACGACGTAATCACTGTCGCAGATGAGGATCTTCTGGTGCGTATTGCCCAGCAGCACCGGAAAAAAGGTGGCATAGGGCAACTGTTTCTTCAGATAGGCGATCGCGTCTTCGGTCTGCTTCCGACGCCGCTCATCTTCATTCGTGTAGCCGTAACCGATCCACAGCTCTCCCTTTCGCTGCAAAAATGCTTCCATATCAGGCAAAAGCTCTCTCACGACCGCTTTCGCCACCCAGGGCGAGATAATGATGACCCGCTCACGCCCTAACGCAAAGGATTGCTGCATGACCGCAAAGTGGTCGGTCGTTGTCAGGGGAGTCACCTCCACTTCCCGGGGAGCAGCTGCTCCAACGGGAGAACGTCCGTCTTCCTGACGTACCTGCTGATGGTGGCCGGTGGGCAGAATGGCTTCATGGCTGTCGGTTCCACTCAATGGTTCCGGCATCTGCGGGAAAGTGAGGGACGCTGCAGATTCGTCCTCTTTAAAAAGTCCATGCGGTTGTTCCTCCATCTGCCAGATGTCCATTCCCGCCTCTGCCATCCGCAGGAGCGGCTCCTCGTATTCCGGCAGCAGTTGATCCCGATCAAATACCTGAAAGCGGTAGGTCTGGTCATCTGTCAGAAAAACCAGCAGGCGAAGTTTCCGGTAATGCGTGCTGACCGCATCCACCTCGACGATCTCGTCCAATGTCACTTGTCCGGACTCGCCTACTTTTGTCAGCCTGAATTCTTTATAGACCCGGCGAATGTCAGGCAACCGATGCGCCACATCCGCCAGTGAAGAAGGAAACGGAAGATAGGGGCGAATCACTTCATCGTCTCCAAACAGCCGTTTGCCCGGAGAAACCGTATCCACGGAAAAGTAGTGGTGCACAGCCCCGGTCGTCGCATCCAGCTTTACGGTAAAATGCTCCTCCCGCTGTTTGACAATACGATTTTCCTCCAAAACGCCGCGTCCCCGATCGGTCAGCTTATAAAGTCGGCTGGTCAAGGTGGGAACGACGACGATATACCCCAGCATCTCCAGCTCCCGAAGACCGGATTGCGCTGTCTGCTGGGGAATTCCCAGAAACATGGCCATCTGGTCGAGTTGATAAATGCCTTCATCGATCAGTCTGAGCAAAAACCAGGATATAATCTGTACTTCCCCGGGATCTTGCACACGTAAACGCAACTCGATCTGGTAGACGGGAAACCACTTTTCAAAGAAACAGATCAGACGGGCACCGGGGATGGAATCCTCTTGTCTTTTGGCCAGCTGTATCAAATCCATCCTTCCGCCTCCGTTCCGTCCAGGACATACCCCATCGGGTGAGCCGCCATTTGCTCGTATACGATTCGGATAATGCTGTCCGGGCGCAACCGCTTGGCCATCGAGGCACTGCCAACGATAAAGAGCTTTTCCCGGGCTCGGGACAAAGTGACATTCATCCTTCGCTCCTCTTGCAAAAAGCCGACTTTTTGCTCCCTGTTGTTCCGGACGAGGCTGTAAATGACGAGATCCGCTTCTCTTCCCTGAAACGCATCGACCGAGTCCACCTCTACCTCCAGATGACGCAGACTCAGACCGCTGAGAGCGTTGCGAATCCAGTTCTTCTGCACCGCGTACCCGGTGATGACCGCCACCGACTTTTTGGCCGTTGTGCCCGCCTCCTGCCGGTCCAGCTGCTGCAGGAGCGCAGAGACCATCCTCACTTCCGCCTTGTTTCCATAAGAGGTTCCCTGCCGCTCTTCGTCGGCTTCCGGTTGACCATCCGTATTGAGCCAGGTCAAGACCGGATTGCTTTGCTCTGATATCGCCATCTGGTCCTCGCCCTTTTCCCCAAGAAGCGGCGTGTCTTCGTAGAAGAGGCGGGATACCAGATCCGAAATCGCGGGGTGCATCCTGTACTGGATGGAGAGCGTCGCCCGATTTGTATCCGATACCCGTGCGAACAGCTCCTCAAACAAGCTAGTCTCCATCATTTTTCGGTCATCCTGTGCACTGGCTATTTTCTCGGCCGCTTTGTCGATGACGGGCGGAAGCTGCTTATGATCCCCTACCAAAACCACCCGTTTCCCCAGGCTGGCCGGGATCAAGGTTTCGGGCGGTGTCGCTCTCCCCGCCTCGTCAATGATCACCCAGTCAAACCGCTGTCCCCATTTGCCAAAGGGAAAAGAGCCCATGCAGGTAGCCCCTACAAGCAAAGGGGACTGGGACAAGAATAAAGGCTTGACGGACTCATTTTGCTGCAAGACGTTTTTCCAGTCATAAAAAATGCTCATGAGCCGGTTATACCGATCCGCATCGTACTCATTTTGAATAAACGTCCAAATATTTTCATTCACCTGCTGCTCGACCTGTTCGATCCACGCCATCACGCCGCTGTCCAAGCTCCAGGGGCGCACGTCTTCACTCATCTTGTCATTTCCGACCCGCACCGTGCGCGGACGTGCTGAAAAAAGCCCTGCGTGCCGGTCCATTAACTGGATCACGCGTGTAAACGCATGATCAATCGCCACATTGGACTGGGAAGCGAGCAGGATTCGCGAGGCAGGATTTTGGCGAAAAATTTGCAGAATCAATTCCGTAATCCAGGTGGTCTTCCCCGTCCCTGGAGGGCCTTGAAGTAAAAAGAGGGCGTCTGCCCCGAGCGCCGCCTGCAGAGCGCTTTCCTGATCGCGATTCAGCCGCTGGAAAAAATGCTGCTGAGCAGCCGGTTTGGTTGCCGCTTTTTGCGGGTCCAGGATCTGCTCCCTCACCTTTTGCCGAACGTTGGTGCCTGTCCGAAACTGCTGCAGCACTTGACGCTGGCGGGCGAGTTGAATCTGAGCGCTCTTGACATACGGATAGCAATCCCCGTAGGAAGGGAGCGCCTCCCTGTTTACGTCTCTCGCCAAATGGACGTACAGCTCTCGCCCGGATTGGCGGATAAACGTACCCGCCAGGTATTCGTGGCTTCCATCGGAGAGCATGATTTCTGTTCCTTCCTCCCAGCCCAACTCCGGCGGCACCTCGGTCATCAGCGTAATCACCAGCTGCGTGGCATCCTCTGTCGCCTCCCATGAAGAGTAGGCAAAGCGTTGTTCTTCCTGCAGGAGAGCAAGCTGCAATTTCAAAATCTCTTCCCAACGCTGAAACTTGTCCCATGCCTGGGATTTTTGCCGGGATTGATCGCGCCGGAACGCCGTCTCTTTCTTGACGGTTTGGAAGAGGGCCTCGCCTTCTCCCTTGGCTTCGTGAAAACGCCACTGAAGGACGCTTGGCTTTGCCATCCGTTTCCATGACTCCATCCGGATCATGCTCACTTCTTCGCAGCGATGCATCACATAATCAGCCGGGTTGGTTGTCCCGGCCAGCAGCAGTTCCCATCGATACCTCGTCCCGAGCACCTGCAGCACAGGCACTCCGAGCCGCTTGTCGTACCTCGATAGCAGGTAGACCCGGCTTGCGGTATCCTCCCGAAACGTCTCCTGCCAGGCGGCGCGGCCGGCGGCCTCGAAAAAGCTGGACCTCTCCTGATCCCATCCGACCGTCACCAGCATTCCGTCGATGCGTTCGGAAAAATATTGCGCTGCCAGCTGTTGAATTCCGCGCAGCGAATGGTCTTTGGAAAACGAAACGAGCGCATACAGCACCTGAAACAAAATCGGATCGCACTCGCTCTGGAGCTGGATGATATCCATGTCATCGGCAGGTCTCTCCCGGCCAGGAAAGAGCAGTGAAAAGAGCAAATCTGCCAAAAACAAGGCATCGTCGGCAGGCTGGCGATACGAACGTGTCGTGCCGGGGCCGTAAATTGACTCGCCCGGTTCGGAGGCAAGCAAAAACGTCTGCTCAAACCTCCACAATAAAAATGCCGGCAAAAAGAACGGCGAATGCCCTTCTCTGCCCGTGTATATGTAGACATTTTCCCTGTTTAATCCCCCGGAGTAGAGGTGCAGGTGATGAAGCTCGCTTACCGCCTGCAAAAGGTCCATCCACTTCTTGTAGGCCGTGTCAAACGCTTGGGCACGGCCACCAGAAAATGCTTCCGCCCATGACACGTACTCCCGGTTCCATTCCATCGCGACATAAAAAAAGTGAGTCCCCGCCGCGTCGTCTCTTTCTTCGCCGTACGCGTACAACGGGGCATAGCCGCAACTGTCCAGTTGCTGCATCCAGTCTATATTCATATAGAAATCATTCCAGGCTGTTTGATAATCCTGGCTTGGGTCCAAAGCAAACTGGTACACCAGCAGTCGTTTGCCGCTCTCATGGTGGAGTACCTCCGCTTCCATAAATCGCGGAATTTGTCGATGAATTCTGATGACTTTGCATGTTTGCAGCCAACCTGTCTTCTGCATGCCAGTTCTCCTATGACGATAGTCTCCCTACTATGTTTCGCTTTACATTATCACAGAAAGAAATGGAAAAGAAAATACCCTCCCGAGACGATGCTCAAGGAGGGTACGTTCCTTTCAAAACGGGTTAGGAGGGGGTTCCTACACGGACTGCGCCTTCGTCTTCACCGACGCGCACAGCACCTTCGGCTTCCCTGTTCTCTTCGTATTCAGCACGCGACTGAACTTTGATGTTGCGGTAGCGGGACATACCGGTACCGGCTGGAACCAGCTTCCCGATAATGACGTTCTCTTTCAGGCCGAGCAGGCGGTCTACCTTGCCTTTGATCGCGGCATCGGTCAGGACACGCGTCGTCTCCTGGAAGGATGCGGCCGAGAGGAAGGAGTCTGTTTCCAGGGATGCTTTTGTGATCCCCAGAAGAACAGGACGGCCCACCGCCGGGCTTTTGCCTTCCATAAAGGCTTTGGCATTGGCTTGCTCAAACTCATGCACTTCGACATAAGAGCCTGGCAGGAGATCGGTTTCGCCGCTGTCGATGACTCTCAGCTTGCGCAGCATCTGACGGATCATGACCTCGACGTGCTTGTCGTTAATTTCTACCCCTTGCATCCGGTACACTTTTTGTACTTCCTGCAGGATGTAGTTGGATACGCCGCGCTGGCCGCGGACCTTGAGCATTTCTTTCGGGTCAACAGAACCCTCGGTCAGCTCGTCACCGGCACTCAGCTTGGTTCCGACAGAGACCTTGATGCGGGAGCCGTACGGTACGGCGTACACCTTGTTCTCTGCTTCGCCGCGCACTTCGATCTCGCGGCGGTCCTTGCCTTCGCGGATGTCCACGACTTCCCCGTCGATTTCGGAGATAACGGCTTGCCCTTTCGGATTGCGCGCTTCAAACAGCTCTTGAATACGCGGCAAACCTTGGGTAATATCGTCTCCCGCAACCCCACCGGTATGGAAGGTACGCATCGTCAGCTGTGTACCCGGCTCCCCGATGGACTGAGCGGCGATGATACCGACTGCTTCGCCGATTTCCACCTCGTCGCCTGTCGCCAGGTTGCGGCCGTAGCAGCGTTTGCACACGCCATGGCTGGTGCGGCAAGCGAGTACGTTGCGGATATACACTTCGGTAATGCCGGCCTTCTCAATGACTTCGGCAATTTCTTCGGTAATTTCTTCATTGCGGCCGACGATGACTTCGCCGGTCTCCGGATGACGGAGCGTCTCGAAGCAGGTGCGGCCAATCAGGCGGTCAACCAGCTTTTCGATCTCTTCCTTACCATCCTTGATCGCCGTTACGCGGATGCCTTTATCCGTACCGCAGTCGATTTCGCGAACGATGACATCTTGGGCTACGTCTACCAGACGGCGAGTCAGATAACCCGAGTCGGCTGTACGCAGCGCCGTATCCGCCAAACCTTTCCGCGCACCGTGCGTCGAGATAAAGTACTCGAGTACGGTCAGACCTTCACGGAAGTTGGATTTAATCGGCAGCTCGATGATTCGTCCGGACGGGTTCGCCATCAGACCGCGCATACCGGCGAGCTGCGTGATCTGCGAAACGTTACCACGCGCACCGGAGTTGGCCATCATGTAGATCGCGTTGAACTTATCCATGGACTTCATCAGAACTTCCGTTACTTCATCCTTCGCTTTGGACCAGATCGAAATCACTCGGTCATAGCGCTCGTCTTCCGTAATCAGACCACGGCGATACTGCGCCATAACGGTTTGGACCTTTTGATCCGCTTCGTCGAGAATGGCTTTCTTCTCCTCCGGCACGACGATGTCGGCCACCGCGATAGTAATACCGGCTTTGGTCGAGTACATGAAGCCGAGTTCTTTGATTTTGTCCAGAATCTTCGAGGTTTCCATCGTGCCAAAACGGCGGAAGCACTCGGAGATGATCGTTCCCAGGAAGCCCTTTTTCACTGCGCCCTGGTCTGGCAGCTTGGCGATAAACTCTTTTACGTTTACGCCTTTATCGAAAATGAAGTATTCGTCTGGTACGCCTTTTTGCAGATTGCTCTTGGTCGGAACGTTGATATACGGTAGCTCCGGCGGGAAGATTTCGTTAAAAATGAGCTTCCCGGGCGTCGTTACCAGAAGCGCATTGCGCTGCTCTTCGGTAAAGCTGGTTTTATTCAGTTCCTTCGTCGGCAATGCAATCCGGGTATGCAGGCTGATATAACCGTTTTGGTACGCGGCGATCGCATCATGCGAATCGCGGTAGACGGTACCCTCGCCAATGTCGCCTTCGCGCTCCAGGGTCAGGTAGTACGAACCGAGCACCATGTCCTGGGAAGGCGTGACGACCGGCTTGCCGTCTTTCGGGTTCAAGATGTTTTGCGCCGCCAGCATCAGGATACGGGCTTCCGCCTGCGCCTCTGCGGACAGCGGCACGTGCACGGCCATCTGGTCACCGTCGAAGTCGGCGTTGTACGCCGTACATACCAGCGGATGCAGACGGATGGCGCGGCCTTCGACCAGTACCGGTTCGAACGCCTGGATCCCCAGACGGTGCAGGGTGGGGGCGCGGTTCAACAGCACCGGGTGTTCGCGGATGACGTCTTCAAGTACATCCCACACCTCAGGCTGGACGCGCTCTACCTTGCGCTTCGCGCTCTTGATGTTGTGCGCGAGACCTTTGGCCACCAGTTCTTTCATCACGAATGGCTTGAACAGCTCCAGCGCCATTTCTTTCGGCAGACCGCACTGGTACATCTTCAGGTTCGGTCCGACGACGATAACGGAACGGCCGGAGTAGTCGACGCGCTTCCCGAGCAGGTTCTGACGGAAGCGTCCCTGTTTCCCTTTGAGCATATGGCTGAGGGATTTCAGCGGACGGTTGCCCGGACCTGTAACCGGACGGCCGCGGCGACCGTTATCAATCAAGGCGTCTACTGCTTCCTGCAGCATGCGCTTCTCGTTCTGCACGATAATGTCTGGTGCGCCCAGCTCCAGAAGGCGCTTCAGACGGTTGTTCCGGTTGATCACCCGGCGGTACAGGTCGTTCAGGTCGGAGGTGGCAAAGCGGCCCCCGTCCAGCTGTACCATCGGACGCAGTTCCGGCGGAATCACCGGCAACACGTCCAGCACCATCCAGTCCGGACGGTTGCCGGAGTTGCGGAATGCCTCCAGCACTTCCAGGCGCTTGATCGCACGGTTGCGGCGTTGGCCTTGTGCTGTTTTCAGGTCTTCCTTCAGCGTTTCCACTTCTTTTTCCAGATCGATTTCCTGCAGCAGGCGCTTGATCGCCTCTGCCCCCATCATCGCTTGGAAAGAGTGGCCGTATTTTTCACGGTAGTTGCGGTACTCTTTTTCCGACAGCAACTGCTTTTTATCCAGCGGCGTATCGCCCGGATCGGTTACCACGTAGGATGCAAAGTAGATGACTTCCTCCAAGGAGCGCGGAGACATGTCCAGCACCAGACCCATGCGGCTCGGGATGCCTTTGAAGTACCAGATGTGAGAGACCGGGGCAGCCAGCTCGATATGCCCCATCCGCTCACGGCGTACTTTGGCGCGGGTGACTTCCACGCCGCATCGGTCACACACAACGCCTTTGTAGCGAACGCGCTTGTATTTTCCGCAATGGCACTCCCAGTCCTTGGTCGGACCGAAGATGCGTTCGCAGAACAAACCGTCCTTTTCCGGCTTCAATGTGCGGTAGTTGATCGTTTCCGGCTTTTTCACTTCCCCGAAAGACCAAGAGCGAATCTTGTCCGGGGAAGCCAGGCCGATCTTCATATATTCGAAGTTGTTCACGTCTATCACAGGGCGTTACCTCCCTTTGTACCGGAATCTTACTCTTCGTCCAAGCTTCCGCCTTCAAGTACGAGGTTCAGCTTTTCGCTGTTGCCTTCGTCCTCTTCTTCCATTTCGCGCATTTCAATTTCCTGCTCGTCTTCGGACAGGATTTTCACGTCCATACCCAAGCTTTGCAGTTCCTTGATGAGAACCTTGAAGGACTCAGGAACACCTGGCTCCGGCACGTTTTCCCCTTTGACGATCGCTTCGTAGGTCTTCACGCGACCGACGACGTCGTCCGACTTGACAGTAAGAATCTCTTGCAGGGTGTAGGCGGCACCGTATGCTTCCAGCGCCCATACCTCCATCTCCCCGAAACGCTGTCCGCCGAACTGCGCTTTACCGCCCAGCGGCTGCTGCGTAACGAGCGAGTATGGACCCGTGGAACGGGCGTGAATCTTGTCGTCTACCAAGTGAGCCAGCTTCAGCATGTACACGCAGCCCACCGTTACACGGCGGTCAAACGGTTCACCTGTGCGGCCATCGTACAGAATCGTTTTTCCATCGCGGTCGAGACCGGCTTCTTCCAGCGTCTCGAATACATCCTCCTGGCGTGCACCGTCGAATACAGGCGTCGCTACGTGGATGCCCAGCATTTTGGCCGCCATGCCGAGGTGCGTCTCCAGTACCTGACCGATATTCATCCGGGACGGAACGCCCAGCGGGTTGAGCACGATCTCTACAGGAGAGCCATCCGGCAGGAACGGCATGTCTTCCTCTGGCATGATCCGCGCGATAACCCCTTTGTTACCGTGGCGGCCGGCCATCTTGTCACCCACGGAGATTTTCCGTTTTTGGGCGATGTAGACACGTACCAGCTGGTTGACGCCCGGAGGCAGCTCATCGCCGTTCTCGCGGGTAAATACTTTGACGTCCACGACAATACCGGAACCGCCGTGCGGCACGCGGAGAGAGGTGTCGCGAACCTCGCGCGCTTTTTCACCAAAGATGGCATGGAGCAGGCGCTCTTCCGCCGTCAGCTCGGTAACCCCTTTTGGCGTTACTTTGCCCACGAGGATATCGCCGTCTTGAATCTCGGCACCGACGCGCACGATTCCGCGCTCGTCCAGATTCTTCAGTGCATCCTCGCCGACGTTCGGAATGTCGCGCGTGATCTCTTCCGGTCCCAGCTTGGTGTCGCGGGCTTCGGATTCGTATTCTTCGATATGAATCGAGGTATACACGTCGTCCTTCACCAGTTTTTCACTGAGCAGGATGGCGTCCTCGTAGTTGTAGCCTTCCCAGGTCATAAACGCAACGATGACGTTGCGGCCCAGCGCCAGTTCGCCCTTTTCCGTGGACGGACCGTCACCGATGATGTCACCCTTCTCTACCCAGTCGCCTTTTTGAACGATCGGACGCTGGTTGACGCAGGTGCCCTGGTTGGAACGGATAAATTTGTGCAGCTTATACTTGTCGATATCGCCGGCCACTTTCTTGCCGTCGATCTCTTTGTAGCGGCGCACCCAGATTTCGCGTGCAGTCACACGCTCTACCTGGCCCGGATGCTTGGCTACAATCGCCACGCCGGAATCCTGTGCAGCCTTATGCTCCATGCCCGTACCCACAAACGGAGCTTGCGGAATCAGGAGCGGAACGGCCTGCCGCTGCATGTTGGAACCCATCAGTGCGCGGTTGGCGTCGTCGTTCTCAAGGAACGGAATAAGTGCGGTTGCCACGGAGACAACTTGTTTCGGAGATACGTCCATATAATCGACCTTGTCGCGAGGAACGCTCAGGATGTCGCCCTTGCGTCGGCAAATAACCATGTCATTCAAGAAACGGCCATTCTCATCCAAAGGCTGATTTGCCTGAGCGACGTTAAATACGTCTTCCTCATCCGCAGTCAGATAGACGATCTCATTCAGCACATAGCCTGTCTCCGGATCTACTTTCCGTCTGGGTGTTTCGATAAAGCCATAATCGTTGATTCTCGCAAAAGAAGAGAGCGAGTTGATCAGACCGATGTTCGGACCCTCCGGCGTCTCAATCGGACACATCCGGCCATAGTGGGAGTGGTGAACGTCGCGCACTTCAAAGCCCGCGCGCTCACGAGTCAGACCGCCGGGACCCAGCGCGGAGAGACGGCGCTTATGCGTCAGCTCAGCCAGCGGGTTGGTCTGGTCCATGAACTGGGAGAGCTGGGAGCTTCCAAAGAACTCCTTGATCGCTGCGATGACCGGACGGATGTTGATCAGCGCTTGCGGCGTGATCTGGTTCTGGTCCTGAATGGACATGCGCTCGCGAACCACGCGCTCCATACGGGAGAGACCGATGCGGAACTGGTTCTGCAAGAGCTCCCCTACCGAACGCAGACGGCGGTTGCCCAGATGATCGATATCATCCGTAGAACCTACGCCGTGCAGGAGGTTCATAAAGTAGTTGATCGCTGCCACGATATCGGCAGGCGTGATATGTTTCACGGATTTATCCACATTTCCGTTTCCGATGATCTTGATCACTTTGCCGTCATCAAGCGGAGAGAAAATGTTGATGGATTGCAAGCGAATCGAATCTTCTTCGAGAACGCCGCCATGCGTGCGGACGTCTACGAAGCCCACGCGGTCTTCCAGCAGGGGAAGAATGCGGTCCAGCATGCGGCGATCGATCATTTGGCCTGCTTCTGCAATGATTTCACCTGTGCTCGGATCTACCAGCGTCTCAGCCAGACGCTGATTGTAGAGGCGGTTTTTCAGGTGAAGCTTCTTGTTCATTTTATAACGCCCTACGGAAGCCAGATCGTACCGCTTCGGATCGAAGAAACGGGAAATCAAGAGGCTTTTCGCGTTCTCTACCGTCGGCGGCTCACCCGGACGCAGGCGCTCATAGATCTCGATCAGCGCCTTTTCCGTAGAGTCGGTATTGTCTTTTTCCAGCGTATTCTTGATATACTCATCCTCGCCCAGGAGGTTGAGAATCTCGATGTCAGAACCAAAGCCGAGCGCACGAAGCAGCACCGTTACCGGGATTTTCCGGGTACGGTCGATGCGGACGTAGATGACATCCTTCGCATCTGTCTCCAGCTCCAGCCACGCGCCGCGGTTTGGAATCACGGTAGCAGTAAACGCCTGCTTCCCGTTTTTGTCCACCTTGGTGTTGTAATAGACACTGGGGGAACGAACAAGCTGGCTGACAATGACACGCTCAGCCCCATTAATAATGAAGGTTCCCGTTTCAGTCATGAGCGGGAAATCCCCCATGAAGACTTCTTGTTCCTTCACTTCGCCCGTCTCTTTGTTCAGCAAACGGACTTTCACGCGCAGTGGCGCTGCATAGGTGACGTCACGTTCTTTCGACTCGTCCACGTCATACTTGGGCTCGCCCAAGCTGTAATCGATAAACTCCAGCACAAGATTGCCCGTGAAGTCCTGAATCGGCGAAATGTCTTGGAACATTTCACGCAATCCTTCATCCAGGAACCACTGGTACGACTTTTGCTGAATCTCGATCAGATTTGGAAGGCCCAGCACTTCGTTAATACGCGAATACGTACGACGCTGGCGGTGTCGGCCACTTTGAACTACTTTACCTGCCAACTTATTCACCCCTCAGGTTGTGTTTTCACACATAAAAAACTGGGCATTCGGCCTGCCTTGACGGCAACGAATACCTTGGTGCGCAAAAATAAAAATGGGTTAAAGCAGTATCACCATTTTTAACCCAGAGGAAATCTATTTTATAAGAATTCCCATGTTTTTACACCATCATTCCTCCTTTGTATAAAAAAGAAGAAAATGAGTTCTGGCACTGGGAACTGCGTAAAAATAGACATTAATCCCATATTGACATTTTATAATACTATCACACGGAAATATGCAAGTCAAGTGATTCTTTTTGCGGAGGTCGACAATGGTCAGGGGCCGTTTAGGACTTTCGGGCCCTGTAGATATGATAGCCCTTCTTTTTCTCCATCTCTTCCACTTCCCCGTAGACCTCTTGCAGCTTCCGCAAGGCCGATGGCGCTCCCTGCTTTTTCTGGATCACTACCCACATCTCGCCGCCTGACCGCAGCAGGTCATAGCCTTCGGTGAAAATGCGATGGACGATTTCCTTCCCGGCCCGTATCGGCGGATTGGTCAAGATCACATCAAACGTCCGGCCCTGTACCGCGCTGTACACATCGCTCACGAGTATCTCCACATTGGAAATGCCGTTGAGCCGTGCATTGCGCCGCGCCAGCTCCACCGCGCGCTCGTTGACATCGATCATCGTCACATGCCCTGCCTGGGCCAGCCTGGCGGCGCTCAGTCCCATCGGACCGTACCCGCATCCCACATCCAAGACATGAGCGGACGGGTCAATCGCCATCGTTTCGATTAACAATTGACTGCCAAAATCCACCCGATCCCGCGAAAACACGCCGGCATCGGTGATAAAGCGAAGCTGATGCCCCCGCAATGTAAAGGTAAACTCCTGCTCGTCATGTTCCGCGCCGGGGCGGCTCGTGTAGTAGTGATCTGCCACGTATGGCCCACCTTTCCTCATCCTAGACTTGCCTTTCTCGTACAGAAAATCCCCCTGCCGCAGGCAAGGGGATCTATTCCGCTTTTCGATCGCTAGCTTACTTTACTTCTACAGTAGCGCCAGCTTCTTCGAGTTTTGCTTTGAGAGCTTCTGCCTCGTCTTTGGAAACGCCCTCTTTCAGAGCTTTTGGAGCGTTGTCTACCAGGTCTTTTGCTTCTTTCAGACCCAGACCAGTCAGTTCGCGAACTACTTTGATTACGTTGATTTTGGAAGCGCCGCCGCTTACCAGAGTTACGGTGAATTCAGTTTGCTCAGCAGCTGCTTCAGCAGCGCCGCCAGCAACTACAGCTACAGGAGCAGCAGCAGTTACACCGAATTCTTCTTCAATTGCTTTTACCAGGTCGTTCAGTTCGAGAACGGACATACCTTTGATCGCTTCCAAGATTTGCTCTTTGCTCATCTTATTGTCCTCCCATTCATGGAAAAGTGTTTGTGATCCGTAGATCAGATAACGCATAGGGCAATCAAGCCCATTTCAGGCAACTTACGCGCCTTGTTCTTCTTTTTGCTCGGCAACTGCTTTGACTGCCAGCGCGAAGTTGCGCATAGGAGCTTGCAGTACGCTGAGAAGCATGGACAGGAGACCTTCGCGGGAAGGCAGTGCTGCCAGCGCTTTGATGTCATCAGCGCTCACTACTTTTCCTTCGATAACGCCGCCCTTGATTTCCAGCTTGTCGTTTTTCTTCGCGAATTCAGCGATGATTTTCGCCGGAGCGATTACATCATTTTCGGAGAACGCGATTGCATTCGGGCCAGTGAGGTACTGATCCAGCTCAGTCAGGTTCTCTTTCGCTGTTGCGAGTCGAGTCAAAGTGTTTTTCAGAACGACGAACTCGACGCCAGCTTCGCGGAGTTGTTTACGCAGCTCAGTTACTTGCGCTACGTTCAGACCGCGATAGTCAGCAATCACAGTCGTTTGACTGGAACGCAATTTCGAAGCGATCTCATTCACCGCTTGTACTTTCTCTTCACGAATAACGGTTGGACGAATTTCTGCCAATGGTTACACCTCCCGTGCTCTTTCCTGAAAAAAGAGAAATGCCCTCGTAGATTGCATACGAGGGCATAATGTGTATCGTCAAAGGAGTTTGAAAGCCAAATCCTCTATCCGCTTCATTACACGCCTCGGAGGGATATTAAGCAGGGCTTGTGACCGCTGCACCTTCTGTCTACGGCATGGCATATTCTTTTCATCAACAGCCACTATCTTATCAACTTCCGCCCGGGAAGTCAACTATCATTATTTTACAGCTACGCGCACACCAGGACCCATCGTGGAGCTGATGGATACGTTTCTCATGTAAACGCCTTTCGCTGCAGCTGGTTTCGCACGGTTGAGCGCTTCTGTCAACGCAGCCAGGTTTTCAGCCAGCTTCTCGGCATCGAAAGACACCTTGCCGATTGGCGCGTGGATGTTGCCCGCTTTGTCAACGCGGTACTCAATTTTACCAGCTTTGATTTCGTTAACCGCTTTGGTTACATCAAATGTAACGGTACCGGTTTTCGGGTTTGGCATGAGGCCTTTCGGACCGAGTACGCGACCCAGTTTCCCTACTTCACCCATCATGTCAGGGGTAGCTACGACTACGTCAAAGTCGAACCAGCCGCCTTGAATTTTTGCGATCATGTCTGCATCGCCTACATAATCAGCACCAGCTGCTTCCGCTTCTTTCGCTTTCTCGCCTTTTGCGAAAACGAGAACGCGCTGTACTTTACCAGTACCGTGCGGCAGAACAACTGCACCGCGGATTTGTTGGTCAGCACGCTTCGGGTCTACGCCCAGACGGAATGCTGCTTCCACGGATTCATCAAACTTTGCAGAAGCCGTTTTCTTTACCAGCTCGATTCCTTCTGCAACTTCGTATACTTTGTTTTTATCAATCAGCTTGAGCGCTTCTTGATACTTTTTTCCACGTTTTGCCATGATTGTAAATCTCCCTTCAATGTGGTCGTAGCGGTTTGATCCTCCCACAAACAAGGGGCACAACTGGTGTACCCCTCCCTGCAACAAAGACGATTAGTCTTCAATCACGATACCCATGGAGCGAGCGGTCCCTTCGATCATGAGCATAGCCGCTTCCACGGATGCTGCATTCAGGTCAGGACGCTTCAGTTCAGCGATTTCGCGAACTTTGTCACGCTTCAGGGTAGCCACTTTGTTCTTGTTCGGCACGCCGGAACCAGACTCAATGCCAGCCGCTTTCTTCAAGAGAACAGCAGCCGGTGGCGTTTTCGTGATGAACGTAAAGGAACGGTCTTCAAAAACAGTAATTTCTACTGGAATGATCATTCCTGCTTCGCTCTCTGTGCGAGCGTTGAATTCTTTACAGAATCCCATGATGTTAACACCAGCTTGACCGAGTGCCGGACCTACTGGAGGTGCAGGATTCGCTTTACCTGCCGGGATTTGCAATTTGATTACGCGGATAACCTTCTTAGCCACGTAAGACACCTCCTTACTTCACATGTGGTTATTACGGGGGAATGCCCCCTCCCACCCAATTGCCGAAAGCCTATGTAAGTAGACTTTCCATCTATAGTGAGAGTGCAAAAAACCCCTTATCATTGGGGATATCAGAAACAACAAGAAATTTACCACATCGCATGGTAGTTTTCAAGATGAATCCTAATCCAATTTTTGAATCTGCGTAAAATCGAGCTCAACCGGTGTTTCGCGGCCGAAGATATCTACCAGCACGCGCACCTTTTGCCGGTCGGGATGAATCTCGATTATTTCTCCGGTACGGCTGGAGAATGGACCATCGGTCACACGCACCATGTCGCGGAGATCAAAGTCAACTTTGATTTTGGGAATCTCAATCCCCATTTGACGGAGGATTGTATCGGCCTCTTCAGGACGCAGCGCTGTCGGTTTGGAACCGGCGCCTGTGGAACCAACAAAGCCGGTAACCCCAGGGGTGTTGCGCACGACGTACCAAGAGTCGTCCGTCATCACCATTTCAACAAGGACATATCCAGGAAACACCTTTTTCGTCACGGTGCGCTTTTTACCGTCCTTCGTCTCCACCTCTTCTTCCGTGGGTACGAGAACGCGGAAGATCTTGTCTTCCATGCCCATCGACTCAACGCGCTTCTCCAGATTGGTCTTTACCTTGTTTTCATAACCCGAGTACGTATGAACCACATACCATGCTTTTTCCATATCCACAAGGACGTTATCCGTCCGTCCCTCCTAGGCTTGCAAAATTACGTTCCTAAAATCAAATCAATGACGCGAGAAATCCCCAGATCGATAACAAAGAAGAACAGCGCCAACAGCGTAACCGTAATGAGAACGACGACCGTGTAGGTGGTCAACTCTTTTCGGTTCGGCCAGCGAACCTTCTTCAGTTCTGATCTCACATCACCGAAAAATTCACCGGTACGGCGAAAGCTAGCTCCCATTTTGGCTAGGAAACCCATAGTGCCACCCCCAGACTTCGTCGCTTTCCATCATTACTTCGTTTCGCGATGAAGGGTTTGCTTCTTGTCACGGGAGCAATACTTTTTCAGCTCGACACGCTCAGTAGTCGTGCGCTTGTTTTTTGTGGAGATATAGTTACGCTCGCCACACTCGGTGCACGCCAACGTGATGTTTACTCGCATTTATTGCCACCTCCATCTCATTTCAAACCTGCATATTCACAAAGAACAGGAAATAGAAAACTTGGCTGCGCCAAGCTCTTTGGCGGAGCCTTTAGTTGCACGTATGCCGACAGGGAAACCTATCGGCGAAAAATAGTACGGGAAAACCGCTACTTTTTCCTGACCATTTTAGCAAGCAACCATAGACGTAAGAGAGATGAGGCCATGGTTACCTAAACAAATTTATCACACCCGTCAATCCATGTCAACAAAACGTCTTGACAAAGCCGAAGCATTTGGTTCCTGAAAAATTTGGCTTTGCCGGGCTATTTGGCGGCGCCTTCGTTGCAAGAACAGGACGAGCGGCCAAAACAAAAGAGAGATCCTCTCTTTTTATAGATGAATCTCTCTGCCTTCGAGATATTTTTCTAGTTTTCGCTTCACCCGCTGCAGGGCATTGTCAATCGATTTGACATGCCGCTTCAACTCTACCGCGATCTGCTGATAGGAACGGCCGTCGAGATAGAGCATCAGCACTTGGCGTTCCAAATCGCTCAAGATCTCGCTCATCTTCCCTTCGATGTCGTCAAACTCTTCGCGATTGATGAACAACTCCTCCGGGTCGGTCACCTTGGTGCCGCAAATCACGTCCAGCAGGGTGCGGTCCGAGTCCTCATCGTAGATGGGCTTGTCCAAGGAGACATAGGAGTTCAGCGGAATATGCTTTTGCCGGGTCGCTGTCTTAATGGCTGTAATAATCTGACGAGTAATGCAAAGCTCGGCGAAGGCCTTGAACGAGGTGAGCTTGTCCCCCCTGAAGTCGCGAATCGACTTGTACAGTCCGATCATCCCTTCTTGGACGATGTCTTCGCGGTCAGCCCCTATGAGGAAATACGACCGAGCTTTGGCCCGCACAAAATTCTTGTACTTGTTGATCAAGTATTCCAAGGCTTCGGCATCATTGTCGCGAACGAGATCTACTACCTCTTCATCGGACATTAGCTCATATTGGGCATGATTTAACTCCTTGAGGTCAACACTCACAATGATCCCTCCGCCAACCGGTTTTCCACAGATAGGGCTATTATACATGTGCCGTAAAAAAGCGTCAACCGAATCCAACTTATTCCCTTCGCCATTTTTCGAATATTTTCGCGATTTCCTCATCCAAGGAGATACGCGTGGAGAAGCGCTCTTCCCGGGTCTTCTCCACCTGCTGCTTGATCTCCTTGCCGATACTTTCCACATCGTGCAAAAGCTCTCTCGCCGACTTCCGGAGAGCCCCCTGTCCGAAGATGACTCGCTGGGACGTATAATCGGAAGTAGCTACGTAGATTTGTCGATTTTTCGCATAATTTTCTGCGACGAGCAGCTCAATTTTTTCATCGGCTGTCTCTTTCTTCTTCGTAAAATAAATGTCCACCTGGTAGTCGCTGAGCTGTCTGCCTACGCCCGGCACATTGTAGGCGTCGAAGACAATAATCACTTTGATGCCGGTAAAACTCTGATAGTCCGCCAGTTTGGAAATCAGCAGATCGCGGGCCTCATCCATCCGCTCTTGCTCTTTCAGGATCCGCAAATCGGGCCATGCGCCGATGATATTGTAGCCGTCCACGATCAAAAGTTGCTTGGCTTTCCGCTTCGCCATGTCACTTCACCTGGGCCGTCAACGGACTCCTTGCACGGAAAACTTCGTACATCAAGAGCGCTGCCGCCACAGAAGCATTCAGCGAGGTAACATGGCCCGCCATCGGCAAGCTGTAGAGGAAATCACAGTTTTCCCGGACCAGCCGGCTCATCCCTTTTCCTTCGCTTCCGATCACGATCGCCAGCGGCATCGAGTAGTCGCCTTGGCGGAAGTCCTGCTTGGCACTGGCGTCCGTCCCCGCGATCCAGATGCCCTTCTCCTTCAGCTCCTCCATGGTGCGGACCAGATTGGTCACACGGGCGACCGGCACGTAGTTGATCGCGCCAGCCGATGCTTTGGCTACCGTCGCCGTCAGACTGACCGAGCGCCGCTTGGGAATGACGATGCCATGCGCACCGACCGCATCGGCCGTCCGCATGATCGAGCCGAGGTTGTGAGGGTCTTCCAGCTCATCCAGCAAAATGAGGAATGGTGTTTCCTTCCGCTCTTCCGCTATCCTCAAAATGTCTTCTACCTCGACGTAGTCATAGGCGGCGACAGACGCGATGACTCCCTGATGATTATCCGTTCCGCACAGTTGATCCAGTTTTTTGCGATTGGCCGAAGTGACAATCACGCCCTGCTCTTTGGCGAGCGAGTAGATCGGGCCCATCAAATTTTTATTGGTGCCTTCCGCTATCCAGATCTTGTTGATGGTACGGCCTGAACGCAGTGCCTCAATGATCGGATTTTTTCCGACAATCCACTCTTCACTCATGTCCGTAGACTCCTTCCACAATGGCAAATGCCTGCTGCATGATCTCCGCCAGCCGCTCCTCCCGCCCGCATAGATACAGGTAGCCGATCAGCGCTTCAAATGCAGTGGCATGCCGGTAATCGATAATGTCGGCATTTTTGGCGCTGGAGCCGGATTTGGCATTGCGGCCGCGCCTCACTACCGCTGCCTCTTCCTCTGTGAAAAGAGGCATCAGCGCATGCAGGATATTGGCCTGGGCCTTGGCGGAGACGTACTGATTCGCCGTCTTATGAAGCACGTGCGGCTTGACCAGCCCTTTGGCGATCAGATGATAGCGGACACAGTGCGAGTACGTCGCGTCACCCAAAAACGCCAGCACCAGCGGATTGACCAGATGAGGTTCTCTTGCTAACTCTTCTTTTTGCATGTACATTGTGACCCCTTTATTTTCTGCGCCAGCGGACGCCCTGCGGGGTATCTTCGAGAAGAATCCCCTTTTCGCTCAGCAAATCGCGAATCTCATCGGCCCGGGCAAAATTGCGCGACTTCCGCGCCTCCGTCCGCTCCGCGATAAGCGCCTCCACTTCGCTGTCCAACAGTCCCTCCGCTTGCGCAAGCTCCAAGCCCAGGACCCCCGTCAACTCCACCAGCAGGTCGCGGTATGCCTGGACCTCAACCTGACCGACGTTTTGATTGCGCAGGTACAGATTGGCTTCCTTCACCACATCATACACCACGGTGATGGCATTTGCCGTGTTCAAGTCATCGTCCATCTCGGTGACAAAGCGCTCGCGCAAGGCTGCGATCACCTCTTTTTGCTCTTGGGCCAAACCATTCGGCTCCTCGGCGCGGGCCGTTTGCAGGCGATGCCCCAGATTGGCGTAGGCGGTCTTGATCCTCTCCAGGCCATTAGCAGCCTGCTCCAGCAAATCATTGCTGAAATTGATCGGATTACGATAATGGCCCTGCAGCATGAAAAAGCGGATCAGCTCCCCGCCATAGTGCTGGATCAGATCGCGGGCCAGCAAAAAGTTTCCGAGTGATTTCGACATCTTTTCATTATTTATGTTCAACATCCCGTTGTGCAGCCAGTACCGGGCAAATACCTTGCCGGTGTAGCACTCCGATTGCGCGATTTCGTTTTCGTGATGAGGGAAGACGAGGTCAGCGCCGCCCGCATGGATGTCGATCTGGTCTCCGAGGAATGTCAGCGCCATCGCCGAGCACTCGATATGCCAGCCGGGCCGCCCTTCGCCCCAGGGACTGCTCCAGGTCACTTCGCCCGGCTTGGCTGATTTCCACAGGGCAAAATCAAGCGGATTTTCCTTCTTTTCATTGATCTCGACGCGAGCCCCCACCTGCAGCTCATCCAGCGGCTGATGGGAGAGCTTGCCGTACTCGGCAAAGCGTCCGGTGCGAAAGTAGACGTCGCCCTCGCTTTCATAGGCGTAGCCTTTTTCGATCAGGCCTTCGATAAACTGGATGATCTCCGGAATCGTCTGCATGACGCGCGGCTGAATATCCGGCGGCATCACATTCAGGTTGCGCAGGTCTTCATTGAACGCATCCGTGTAGCGATCCGCCACTTCCTTGACGGTAATGCCCTCCTCGTTTGCCACGCGGATCAGTTTGTCGTCCACATCCGTGATGTTCTGTACAAACGTGACCTCAAAGCCGCGGTATTTCAGGTAGCGGCGGAGCGTATCAAAGACGATCGCCGGGCGGGCATTTCCGATATGGATATAATTATAGACAGTCGGTCCGCATACATACATTTTTACCTTTCCCGGTTCCAGGGGAACGAATGCTTCCTTTTTTCTCGTCAGCGTATTAGTGAACTGAATGCTCATTTTTTGCTTTTTCCTCCCTCAGCAAGGCCACTTCTTTGCGCAACTGCTCGATCTCCTGCTGCATGCCGCGAATCATATCGGCGACAGGGTCCGGCAGGTTGACGTGATCCAGATCATGGGTTACCCTTTTGCCGTCCTGAATGCGGATACGGCCGGGTATGCCGACTACGGTAGAATTGGGCGGCACTTCCTGCAGCACGACCGATCCCGCTCCGATCTTGGAATTATCGCCAATTTTGAACGATCCCAATACCTTCGCACCCGATGCGATGATGACATTGTTGCCGACGGTGGGGTGGCGCTTTCCTTTTTCCTTGCCGGTCCCTCCCAGCGTCACTCCCTGGTAGATGGTGACATTGTCACCGATCTCACAGGTCTCCCCGATGACGACCCCCATCCCGTGGTCGATAAACAGCCCTTTGCCGATCGTAGCTCCGGGGTGAATTTCTATTCCGGTAAAAAAGCGAGTAACTTGCGAAACGACGCGCGCCAGGGTAAACCAGCCCGCTTTCCATAGCTTGTGAGAAATCCGGTGTCCCCATATGGCGTGCAATCCGGAATAGGTCAGCACGACCTCAAAGGTGCTGCGCGCAGCCGGATCCCTCTCGAATACCACTTGAATGTCCTCCCTCATCTGTGAAAGCATAGGGTATCACCTCCTGCATAGTTTTGCCTATGGATAAAACAAAAACGTCTCCGCCCCCTTCAAAACTGAAGGAGACAGAGACGGCATGAACCGCGGTTCCACTCTGCTTAGACCGCTGCGGTCCTGTCTTGGACAGACAGACGCCGCGAGCGACCTCACTCTCATACCCGATAACGGCGGGTGACCGATTTCCCTACTGCCGCCTCTCTACAGATTCTCCGCAAAGAGAAGGGTTCAGCTCATCGCTCACAGGTGCATTTCCACGCAGTTCTCGCCGGATGGCTCTCACCTGCCCACCCTCTCTGGGGACGAAATCCTGCTGTACTCTCCTGGTCATCGCTCTGTGGCCGGGCCAAGCGGACGGGTCAGTCCGCTTCGCGCCGTATTTATTTTACTCCCCGTGTGCAAGCACGCGCTTGACGCGCTCGAGCACGGTCTGTTGTCCCAGCAAATAAAGGGTTTCCGCCAGATCGCGGCCATGCGCCTGGCCGGTAGCAGCGACACGGACCGGCATGAAGAGCGCCTTGCCTTTCTGGCCCGTTTCTTTCTGCACTTCTTTCAACACGGCTTTAATCGTATCCGCAGTATATTCAGCTGCCGCTTCGAGGTGTTTCGCAAACGAAGCCAGCACTTCCGGCAATTGCGGTTCCTTCAGTACGGCTCTCGCCTCTTCATCGTACACCACTTCTTCCAGGAAGAAAAGAGCGGCGAGCGGCACGATCTGCGCACAGTATGACATCTGCTCCTGATAAAGGGCGACGATGCTGCGCACCCAATTGTATTTTTCCTCGGACAGCGCCTCTTCGATAAAACCTGCCTTTTGCAGATGCGGAATGCACATCTCGGTAATCAGGTCCAACGACTGACGCTTGATGTAGAAGTTGTTCATCCAGTTCATCTTTGTCGAATCGAAAACGGCTGGCGATTTGCTGATGCGCTCGACGGAGAACAGCTTGACCAATTCATCCAGGTCAAAAATCTCCTCTTCTCCGCCTGGAGACCAGCCCAGCAGCACCAGGAAGTTGACGATCGCATCCGGCAGGAAACCGAGCTCGCGGTACTGCTCGATAAACTGGATGATGCTCTCATCGCGCTTGGACATCTTTTTGCCGTCCTGATTGAGGATCAGCGCCAAGTGGCCGAACTCCGGCGGCTCCCAGCCAAACGCATCATAGATCAGCAGTTGGCGCGGCGTATTGGAGAGATGCTCCTCCCCGCGGAACACATGGCTGATTTTCATCAGGTAATCGTCGATGACGACAGCGAAGTTGTAGGTTGGCACGCCGTCCGGGCGGCAAATGACGAAGTCGCCCATCTCGCTGGAATCAAACGTCACCTGACCGCGAATCAAGTCGTTCACGACGAGTTGCTTGTTGTCCGGCACTAGGAAATGAACGGACGGCATACGCCCCTCCCGCTCATACTGTTCCCGCTGCTCGGGCGTCACGTGGCGGTGCTTCTCCAGGATGCGCGGCGTCTCTCCGCGGGCGATCTGCTCTTCCCGCTCCGCGTCCAGCTCTTCCTTGGTAGCGTAGCAGTAATAAGCTTTTCCTTCGGCCAGCAGCTGATCGATGTATTTCCGGTAGATATCCAGTCGCTCCGTTTGGCGATAAGGCCCGTACGCTCCTCCGATATCTGTGCCTTCCTCCCAGGTGATCCCGAGCCATTTGAGGTTGGTCATTTGCTCTTCGTCGGCATTTTCTACATTGCGGGTCTGGTCGGTATCCTCGATCCGAACGATAAACGAACCGCCGTGATGCTTGGCATACAGATAATTAAAAAGTGCAGTGCGCGCACCGCCAATATGTAAATGTCCCGTCGGACTGGGAGCATATCTTGTGCGGATTTCCTTGGCCATGATAGCGACATCCTTTCATGAACGTAAAATTGCTTGCGTTAATCTTACACCCACCTAGCCTTGCTTGACAAGCAAGCAGGCGGCCTGCGCGGCAATTCCCTCTCCGCGTCCGGTGAAGCCCAGTTTTTCCGAAGTCGTCGCTTTGACGTTGATCTGCGACAGCTCGTCTGCCTCCAGGACCCGCGCAATCAATTCACGCATCTGCGGGATGTACGGCGCCATTTTCGGCGCCTGCGCGATGATCGTCGCATCCAGATTGCCCAAACGATACCCTTTCTGTTTCACCAGCTCCCAGACATGTTCCATCAGCTTGACACTGTCCGCGTCTTTAAAGGCAGGATCGGTGTCGGGAAAATGACGGCCGATATCGCCTTCGCCGATCGCGCCCAGCAATGCGTCTGTGATCGCGTGCAACAAGACATCCGCGTCCGAATGGCCGAGCAGCCCTTTCTCGTACGGAATCGTGATTCCCCCGATAATGCAAGGACGTCCTTCCACCAGCTGATGCACGTCAAAGCCTTGTCCAATTCTCATGATCCCTCTCCCTTTCGTCTCCGCAATATTTCTTCTCCCGTCCAGAGATCATCTGGCGTGGTGATTTTGATGTTTTCATAGCTCCCCCGCATTACTCGCACGGGATGGCCCAGCCATTCCACCAGCATGGCGTCATCCGTCCCCGCATATCCCGCCTGCACGGCCGCTTCATGGGCTTCTTTCAACAAGGAAACGAGAAAAGCTTGTGGGGTTTGCACTGCCCACAAGCTCTCTCGTGCCGGGGTGGACTGGACGATGCCGTCAGCCCCTACCACTTTGATGGTATCCTTGACGGGAACAGCCATAATTGAAGTGCCATCTGTCCGCACCTGCCGGATCAGCTCGCTGATCTGTTCTCCGGTCACAAACGGGCGGGCAGCGTCATGCACCAGCACATACGTGCATTGGGGGGATAGGGCGGCCAGACCGTTTCTCACGCTGTCTTGCCTCTCGGCTCCGCCCAGCACAACGGTCACCTTTTGCTTTTCCTGGTTCTGGTCCAGCCAATCCTGGATCTCCTGCCGATCCCGGCTGTTTACCACCAGCACGACTTCGCCGATTTCCGGATGGCCGGCAAAAAGGCGGACGGTATGAACCCATATGGGCTCTCCGCCCAGCGGCAGCCACAGCTTGTTTCGCTCCGCCCCCATGCGCTTTCCGGAACCGGCTGCGACGATGACGACTCCCGTATCCACGACGATCCCTCTCCCGTCTATCTGCTGCAGGCTGTTCGAAAAGGAAAGTCTCCCTTCCCTTTCCCAACATCCGCTACAATGCTTTTTCCAGTAATTTCGGCTTTGCGAAGATCATCCGCCCTGCCGATGTCTGCAGAACGCTGGTCACCAGCACATCCAGGTCGTGTCCGATATAGTCGCGGCCGCCCTCGACGACGATCATCGTGCCATCGTCCAGGTAAGCGACGCCCTGGCCGTGCTCCTTGCCGTCTTTGATCACTTGGACGGTCAGCTCTTCTCCTGGCAGCACCACCGGTTTGACCGCGTTGGCCAAATCGTTGATGTTCAGTACGGAGACGCCTTGCAGCTCGCATACCTTGTTCAGGTTGAAGTCGTTGGTGACCACTTTACCGTTCATGACTTTCGCCAGCTTGATCAGCTTGCTGTCCACTTCGGAAACCTCTTCGAAGTCGCCTTCGTAGATCTGGACTTTTACCTTCATTTCCTTTTGGATTTTGTTCAGGATGTCCAGTCCGCGGCGGCCTCTGTTTCTCTTCAATACATCGGAAGAATCGGCGATGTGCTGCAGCTCTTCCAGGACGAATCCGGGAATAACCAGGACACCCTCCAAAAATTCCGTGCGGCAGATATCGGCGATCCGGCCGTCAATAATCACGCTGGTATCCAGAATCTTGTACTCCACGTTAGACGGAGCTCCGCTGTTGTCCTTTTTCGACTTGTCTTTTCGCCCAATCGAAAACACAGCCATAATCTCGTCCCGCTTGCGAAACCCGACCACGAAGCCGAGATAGCCAAGCAAAGCGGAAACCATCAGCGGCAGCAAATCTCTGACCACCGGTATCGGGATGTTGCTGAGCTGGAGAAATAATAAAAAGGCAACGATAAGACCAATAATCAACCCCAATGCTCCAAACATGACATCCACGATCGGCAGTTTCAACAGCGTCTCTTCTCCCCAACGGACGACCCGCAAGCTGTAATCGACAAACCAGTTGGCGAAGAAGAAGAACAGCACGGCACCCAATACGGCTCCAATATAGTTGGTATACTGGAAGTCACCAAAATTTAAAAGCGTGTTCAACAGGTCAAACAGATCTGGACCAAACTTGTAGCCCAAGCCCCCTCCGACCAGTGTAAAAAAGATTTTTCCTAATCGGCGAACCATGCTTTCACCTCCTTGTTATTAATATAGACAGATGTTTTCAGGAAAAACCCTGCTTCCCAAAACAACGCATTTTTCCCCATATTGTACTTTCCCTCACTATAACAAAAGTTAAATTCCAGTGTCAAATAGCCAAAGATTTTAACATAGACGGTAATTTACAGTCAATGCCGAACTTCCGTTTCCCTTCGTTTGAAAATTGACAGTAGCCGGATTCCCTTCTTATAATGGCTATAGTGCATTGCAAAAAAATTCTGAGAATATCAACAGCCTAAAGCAGAGGTGAATCATATGGGTAAGCAAAATGTGGACGATTTCCAATCCCAGGTTTCGGAGCTGCTGATCCGGCATCGCAGCGTTCTGGACGTTATGTCCAAGATTCAAGAAAGTGCAGCCCGCATCAACCGTTCACTAACCAAAGCCATCACCGAATGCGGCTGTGCCCAGGTCGTCGCCAAAAAACAGACCTATGATCCTCAAAAAAATTTGCAGGAAAACAAAATTCTGATGGAGACGCATTTTTCCGGACCGCTGTGCGAGCATTGTCGCGACGTGATGACCGCCGAGATGGGCAAGAATCTGTTTTACCTCTCCGCCTTGTGCAACATCACGGATATCAAGCTGGACGACGTCCTGCGGAAAGAAGCGGAACGGCTCCATACCCTCGGCGTATTTAACTTGTCATAAGCTCCCATTTTGTATTACGAAAAACTCCTCAAAAAGGTTGCGTTTCGATCAAAAAAACCCGCTTGGAATCGAGCGGGTTTTTTTCTGCCGTCATTACTCGAAGGGAAGAGATTCCTTTTCGTTTTTCTCTTCTTTTCGGATTTTTTTGAGCAGTAGGTCAACGTTTTTTTTTATCCCGTACAAGGCGTAAAAAGCCAGCGGCAAAAACACAATTTTCGGGAACTGCTGCGGATACTTGATCGCCACCAGCACCACGAGCGCCACGATGATCGGCGTAATCCAGTACGCCGCCTTGGGAATCCCCACCTTTTTGAAGTTGGGGTACTTGATGTTGGAGACCATCAAGAAAGCCAACAGCAGCATGCTGATCGCCAGCAGGGCCACGTTAAACACCTGGTGATACAACGCCAGTGTCGCAAGCACCCCGCCTGCAGCCGTAATCGGCAGCCCGATAAAATAGCCAGGCACTCCCGCCTGTACGTTAAAGCGAGCAAGCCTGAGGGCGCCGCAAATCGGGAAGACAGCCGTCACAAAGATCCCGATCAAATGGAGATCCTGCAAAGCCACGACGTACATGATAAATGCCGGGGCCACCCCAAACGTGATGACGTCGGAGAGAGAATCCAGTTCTTTTCCAAATTCGCTCTGTGCATTCAGCATCCGAGCCACTCGTCCGTCCAACCCATCCATCAACATACCAATAATGACCGTAATTGCTGCATACTCCACATATTGGTTGCCTTGAAAGGCGAGAATAATGGCGACAATCCCCAAGAACAAGTTGCTCACGGTTAGCATGTTCGGTAACGATTTCACGAACATAGACTACCTCCTGGTTTCCTGCGTAAAGGAGACGATTCTCTGGCGAACGCGAACTCGCCAGTTCTCATAAGAAAATCCTTTCGCATTGATCACTACCGATTGTATTATCCTATTCTACATTAAATGTGTCTGTCAATGAACACCTGTTCTTGAATCCGTTTTAATCCATCTTTGATCGCCCGCGCACGAACCTCTCCGATGCCGTCTACCTCGTCCAGCTCTTCGATCGTCGCCATCATGATCCGCGGCAAATAGTGAAAGTGATCGACGAGATTGGAGATGATCGACAAGGGTAGCCGCGGGATTCTGCGCAAGATCCGGAAGCCTCGCGGAGAGACGGATTCCTCCAGCATGTTGGGGTTGGGCGCGTAGCCGAGGATGCGCAAAAAGGAACCCATGTCCCGCACCTCGTCCGCTGACAGCTTTTTCATCTCTTTGAGCACCTGCTCCGGCTGGACCAACGGATTTTTGCTGTAGTCGCGGATCAGCATGTGCGTCTCCTCTTCGATGTTCCCTACCAATTCCTCCAGCTGCATGGTGACAAGCCTGCCCTCTGTCCCCAGTTCATATATATACTTGCTGATTTCTGTTTTTATGCGCAAGACCATCTCCATCCGCTGCAGAACAGAAGTGACTTCGTGGAGGGTGACCAGCTCTTCGAATTCCAGCGCCCCCAGATTGGTCAAAAATTGATCCAAGACCGTCTTGTATTTTTCCAGGGTGGAAATGGCTTGGTTGGCTTTCGCCAAGATGACGCTGATCTCATTTAAGACATAGCGGAACTGACCTTGATAGAGCGTGATCACATTTCGTCTCTGCGAGATGGCGATGACCAGATATCCCGTGTGCAGGGCTGTACGCTGCGCTGTCCGATGGCGCGTGCCTGTTTCGCTCGACGGAATGGAAGCGGGCGGAAACAGCTGCGTATTGGCGTACAAGATTTTTTTTGCATCTTCACTAACTATGATCGCCCCATCCATCTTGGCTAATTCATATAGATGGGCCGGAGTGAAGTCGCAGTTTATGGAAAACCCTCCGTCGACGATGTTTTTCACGTCGGGGCCATAGCCCACGACGATCAATCCGCCGGTTTTGGCTCGGAGGACGTTCTCGAGTCCCTCTCGAAGGGGAGTGCCTGGTGCCACGAGGCGCAGCACGTCGCTGTATAGCGGTTCTCGTTTGTTTGTCTCAAGCATGCAGCTGGACTACCCCCTTAGCACTTCGCGGAGCGCTTCCGAAATGTTGCTGACGCCAATAACCTCGATGTCGGGCGGCACATCCAGACCGCGTATATTTTTTGACGGGATAATAACCCGTTTGAATCCCAGCTTGTGGGCTTCGCGGATTCTCTGCTCGATGCGGGACACTCCTCTGACCTCTCCCGTCAAGCCTACCTCGCCGATGACGACATCATGGGGATTGGTGGCATGGTCGCGAAAGCTGCTGGCGATGCTGACAGCCACTGCCAGGTCTACCGCAGGCTCATCCAGACGAACGCCGCCTGCTACGTTCACATAGGCATCCTGATTTTGCAGCATGAGACCGACGCGCTTTTCCAGGACAGCCATAATCATCGCGACCCGCTGGTGATCCACTCCGGTGGCCATGCGGCGCGGCGTAGCAAAGCTGGTTGGCGCCACCAATGCCTGCAGTTCGACCAAAACGGGCCTGGTTCCCTCCATGCTGGCGACGACCGTGGAGCCGGCTACCCCGACAGGGCGTTCCGCCAGGAAGATCTCCGAGGGATTGCCTACTTCCTCCAGCCCTTTTTCTTTCATTTCAAAGATACCGATTTCGTTTGTCGATCCAAAGCGGTTCTTGACGGCACGCAGGATGCGAAAGGTATTGTGCCGCTCCCCCTCAAAATAGAGGACCGCATCCACCATGTGCTCCAGCATGCGCGGACCTGCAATCGCCCCTTCTTTGGTCACGTGGCCCACGATAAAGGTGGCGATGCCCTTTCCTTTTGCGATCCTCATCAGGTGGGAAGTCGTCTCCCGCACCTGGGCCACACTCCCCGCAGCAGATTGGACGGCGGGGTGAAAGACCGTTTGAATGGAGTCTATGATCAGCACATGGGGGTCAATCTGGGCTATATGCTGTTCGATCGCATCGAGATCATTTTCGGATAAGACGTACATCGGCGGTGTGCTCATGCCAAGCCGGTCGGCTCGCAGTTTGATCTGCTTGGCAGACTCCTCCCCGGATACATACAGGACTTTGGCGCCCTGATGCGCGAGCGCAAAGGATGTCTGCAAGAGCAGGGTAGACTTGCCAATCCCCGGGTCTCCGCCGACGAGTACCATGGAGCCGGGCACCAGCCCTCCGCCGAGGACGCGATTTAATTCGTGAATCGTCGTATCCATGCGCGGCTCTTCTTCACTTGCCACCTCTGTCAGAGGAATGGCGGTTTGCCGCTGTCCTCCGTGCAACCCTTCATGGCGTGCGGCAGCCTTGACGGCGACCTCCTCCACCATCGTGTTCCAGCTGTTGCAGCCGGGGCATTTGCCCATCCATTTGGGTGATTCATAGCCACATTCTTGACACGCGTATTTCGTTTTATACTTTGACATGACTCGTACCTCTTTTTGGAATTCGCCTCTACATGTTTATCATACATGAAGAAAAGCAAAAAAGAATACCTCCTGTTTTTAGGAGGCATTCTTTCTGTTCCCCTTTTCATCTGGTCAGGAAGTGGTGGTCTCCAGCCGCTTCACCACGAGTTTGCCTTCCTCGGCGTCGATGGAGACGGTATCCCCTTTGCTGATGTTTCCTTTCAGCAGCTCTTCGGACAGTCTGTCCTCGATGTTGCGCTGGATCGCCCGGCGGAGCGGCCGTGCCCCGTATGCAGGGTCGAAGCCTTCCTTCGCCAGTACCTTTTTCGCATCTTCGGAGAGCTGGAAGTCGATGTCCTGTTCTTTGAGGCGCTTGCGCAGATCCTCTGTCATCAGGGACACGATACGCTCGATATGCTCCTGCTCCAGGGAGTGGAAGACGATGATTTCGTCGATCCGGTTCAGGAACTCCGGACGGAAGCTCTTTTTCAGCTCTTCCATGACCTTGTCTTTCATGTCTTGGTATTTCTTCTCGGTATCATTGCCGGCCGTGAAGCCGAGCGTCGTGTTTTTCTTGATCAGGTTAGCCCCGACGTTGGAGGTCATGATGACCACTGTATTGCGGAAATCAACGGTGCGCCCCTTGGAGTCCGTCAGACGTCCGTCGTCGAGCACTTGCAGAAGAATATTGAATACGTCCGGATGGGCCTTCTCGATCTCATCCAGCAGGATGACCGAATACGGTTTGCGGCGGACTTTCTCGGTCAGCTGGCCGCCTTCGTCAAAACCGACATATCCCGGAGGAGCCCCGACCAGTCTCGCAGTGGAGTGTTTCTCCATGTACTCGGACATGTCTACGCGAATCATGGCGTCCTCGTCGCCAAACAGCGTTTCTGCGACAGCGCGGGCCAATTCGGTTTTCCCGACCCCGGTCGGTCCGAGGAAGATGAACGAACCGATTGGACGCTTCGGATCCTTCAGGCCGGCACGCGCGCGGCGCACTGCCCGGGAGACGGACTTGACGGCCTCATCCTGTCCAATGACGCGGTCGTGCAAGATTTCCTCCATTTTCAGGAGTCGGTCGGTTTCTTCTTCCTTCAGCTTGACGACCGGAATTCCCGTCCAGTTGGCGACGACATGAGCGATGTCCTCTGGGGTCACCTCCATGTTCAATTGGCCTTGGCGCTCTTTCCAGTCTTTCTTGGTCTTCTCCAGCTCTTCCCGCAGTTTTTGTTCCTTGTCGCGGAGAGAGGCTGCTTCCTCAAATTCCTGGGATTGTACGGCTGCGTCCTTCTCTTTGCGGACTTCCTCCAGGCGGCCTTCCAATTCCTTCAGATTCGGCGGAACGGTAAAGGATTGGAGACGCACTTTGGAAGCAGCCTCGTCGATCAGGTCGATGGCTTTGTCCGGCAGGAAACGGTCCGTGATGTAGCGGTCAGACAGCTTTACGGCCTGTTCGATTGCTTCATCGGTGATCTTTACGCGGTGATGCGCTTCGTACCGGTCGCGCAAGCCATGCAAGATCTTGATCGCATCCTCCACATTGGGCTGATCCACCTGGATCGGCTGGAAACGGCGCTCCAGCGCGGCATCCTTTTCGATGTACTTGCGGTATTCGTCCAGGGTGGTAGCCCCCACGCACTGCAGCTCACCGCGTGCCAGTGCCGGCTTGAGGATGTTGGAGGCATCGATGGCTCCCTCCGCGCCGCCAGCGCCGATCAACGTGTGCAGCTCGTCGATAAACAGAATGATATTTCCGGCCTGACGAATCTCATCCATGATTTTTTTCAGGCGGTCTTCGAATTCCCCGCGATACTTGGTGCCTGCCACGACCGTTCCCATGTCGAGGGTCATGACGCGTTTGTCGCGGAGGGTTTCGGGAATTTCGTTGTTGACGATTTTTTGTGCCAAGCCCTCGGCGATCGCGGTCTTACCCACGCCCGGCTCCCCGATCAGCACAGGGTTGTTCTTCGTGCGGCGGCTCAGCACCTGAATGACGCGCTCAATCTCTTTCTGCCGTCCGATCACCGGATCCAGCCCACCTTCGCGGGCAATCGCAGTCAGATCGCGCGCCAGGCTGTCCAGCGTCGGCGTATTGGCCGCCGGATTGCTGCCAGAGGTCTGATGGGCATTCATCATTTCCGAGCTTCCCAGAAGCTGCAGAACCTGCTGACGTGCTTTGTTCAGGCTGACGCCGAGATTGTTCATGATGCGTGCGGCAATGCCTTCTCCCTCGCGAATCAAACCGAGCAGGATATGCTCTGTTCCCACATAGGTATGGCCCAGCTTGCGCGCTTCATCCATGGACAGTTCAATTACTTTTTTGGCACGGGGGGTGTAGTTTGGGGTGTAGTTTCCTCCGGCTTGCTCTGTCCCGCGTCCAATCAGCGATTCCACTTCACTTTGAATTTTGTCGAGACCCAGACCCAGTGACTGCAGCGCTTTGGCTGCGATCCCTTCGCCTTCGCGAATCAGGCCAAGCAGCACATGCTCTGTTCCAATATCCTTGTGTCCCAGTCGGACCGCCTCTTCCAATGCCAGTGCCAATACTTTTTGTGCGCGTTCGGTAAAACGTCCAAACATCATCTCTCATGCACCTCCAGTAACCATCTTTATATTTCTATTCGTTGTTTCCTTCGAGATTGTTTTGTTTCTCAGCGCTGTTTGCTACTGCGTAGCAGACAGCTTTTCGCGAATCAATCGGGCCCGCCGTTCGTCGCGCTGATCGGGCGACAGCTTCTGGCCCGCGTGATGCTGCAAGAAGCCGGGCTGCGTCGTCACCAGCAATTCGTTCAACACGAGGTAGGAAATATTTTTTACAATTCCCAGATCGACTCCCAGCCTTACGTCGGAGAGCCGTTGTGCCGCCTCCTTGGATTCCAGCGTCCGGGCGTATTGCAGGATCCCGTACGATCGCATAATCCGGTCCTCCAGGTTAATCCGGGAGTGCTCCAGCAAATACCGGCGGGCTACCCGTTCCTGCTCGATGATCTGTTTGGCTACGCCGTACAGATTGGACAGGATATCGGATTCTGACATCCCCAGTGTAACCTGATTGGACAGCTGAAACAAATTGCCGAGTGCTTCGCTGCCCTCTCCGTAGATTCCCCGGACCACAAGGCCGACCTGATTGATCGCTTGAAGGATTCGGTTGATCTGCTGGGTCATCACCAGTGCGGGCAAGTGAAGCATGACGGATGCCCGTATTCCCGTCCCCACATTGGTAGGACAGCTTGTCAGGTAGCCTCTTTTTTCATCGAAAGCGTAGTTCACATGCTTCTCGAAGCTGTCATCGATTTTTGTACCTATTTCCCAGGTTTGCTGCAGTTGAAACCCGGGCAAGAGCACCTGGATCCGAATATGGTCTTCTTCATTGACCATGATGCTGATCGATTCATCCGGACTGAGCAGCACAGCCCCTTTGCGGGATTCCTCCGCCAGATGCGGACTGATTAAATGCTTTTCGACGAGGACGCGCTTTTCCAGGGGATTGAGCTGCTCCATGCAAATGAGCTCGAGCGGCCGCCCGTCACACGCAGTTGTCTTGCTGGCCTCGGACACCTTGCGGACCACCTCTTCCGCTTGCGAGTCCGTGGCCAGCAGCGGGAAAGGGTGCTGCCGCAGGTTGCGGGCGATTCGCAGCCTGGTGCTGATGACGATGTCCGAGTCAGGCCCTTCCCCTTTCATCCAATTGCTCCAAGGGTTTTGCATAAACTGTTGTTGGGACATGTACACCACCTCCCCCGATTACATTTGACCCATTTTTTGTTCTAGAGCTTTGATCCGGTCGCGTATTTCGGCCGCCTTTTCAAACTCTTCGCTGGCAATATGGCGCTGCAGGGCTTGCTTCAGCTGCTCCAGCTCTTTTTTCAGCTTCAGCTGTCCGCCGGTTCGCTCCGGCACCTTTCCGCTGTGCTGTGTATTTCCATGGATCCGGCGGAAGAGCGGGTCCAGTCGGTCGCCCATGAATTTGTAGCAGTCGCTGCAGCCGAAGCGGCCACTTTTGCTGAACTGCGCGTATGTCAGCCCGCATGTTTCGCAGCGAAGAGCTTTTTTGGTCTCTCCGTCCTGCGTTTTCTTTTGGGCCGGGTCGAAGTGCAAGAGACCAGACAGGAGATTATTGATGCTGAAGTTGTGAAATCCGGGGAAAACATCACCTTTTTCCTGTGCACAATGCTCACAAATATGATATTCCGTCTTTTCACCATTGACGATCTTGGTCAGATGAAGCGTAGCCTGTCGTTTACCGCATTCTTCACAGTTCATCCCATCGTCCTCCTCGCATCGCGTCTGATCAACGCGACAAAATCGTAGCAATCATCTGCTTCAACATCGCAGCCCTCACGCGATCCCGCACAACGGACTCCATGGACAATACGCTGCGCGAGGTGGCAATCTTCATGAGCGCGGCTTCCCGGTGGCTGACCAGCCCTTCCTCGAGAAGGCGATCGATGATGGCATAGCCGACGCCTTGGGTAATGCTTTCGCCGATCAGCTCCTCCGTCAACAGCTCTTGCAGCTTGGCCTTGCTTACAATCTGTACCTTCCGGATCCGGATGTAGCCCCCTCCGCCGCGTTTGCTTTCCACGATGTAGCCTTTTTCTACCGTAAATCGAGTATTGATGACGTAGTTAATTTGAGAAGGCACACACTGAAAAATGTCGGCAAGCTCACTACGTTGAATCTCGACGGAGCCATTGGGACTTTCCGACAGAATTCTTTTTAAATGCTGCTCGATATAGTCCGAGATGTTACGCATGGGTCGCCTCCTGTTCTACAGTGTTATGCACTTTGATTATTGACTTTGACTATCTTTGACTTTAATTATAATTACTTTTTTTCCTGTATGCAAGAGGGGAGCAGACACTTTGTAGTGTGGGCAAAAGCGGGGCAAGTTAAAACCAAACAAAAAACCATCCCTGTGCGGAATGGTTTGTACGGTGTTCGTGGCTGTGCTACTTGGTTTCCTGCCGTTGCAAAACGTGGGGCAGCACGTCGGAGAAGCGGGTGATGATCACATCGGCACCGTCCAGTTCGCCTGGCCTTGCGAAGCCGAAATCGCAGGCAATTGTCTTTAGCCCATTGGCCAGCCCGGCCTCTACATCCGAATGCCGGTCTCCGACCATGATCGCTTGTTTTACGTCATAATCGCGCAGCAGCTTGGCGACCAGCTCTTTTTTCGTCTCCGTACCAAAGCGGCCTGCGGAGTACAGATCGGTAAAATACCGCTTGATCTGGAAGTATTCGCAGACTTCATCGATATACCGCTCCTGGCCATTGCTGGCGACAAAGAGCGAGGCCCCGCCGGCATGCAATTCCTGCAGCACCTCTCTGACGCCGGGATACAAATCGGTGATGCCTTGTTTCAACAGCAACAGCTCGTTCTCCAGCATCCACTCGTCAGCCAGCCGCCTTGTTTCTTCACTGGCCCCGGGGAGCAGCTTTTCCCACAACTCTTCCAGCGTCATTCCCAGCACGTTGGTCAGTTCCTTTTCGCTGGGTGTCTCTTGATGCCAGTGTCCTTTTTCGCGCAGTTGTTCAAATGTTTTTTGAAAGGCCGGGGTGGACATTCGCTCTGTCTGTAGCAATGTGCCATCCATATCGAATAAAACTGCCAAGGAAATGCTCATCATACCTTCCTACCCTTCTTCGCCGATGCGTGTCATGTCATTGTGGATGAACCTTGCGATATTTTCTGCCGCATGGGGCTTGGCAATCTTTTTCGCCATGGTTTTCATGTACTCTACTTTTGTCGGATTATGCAAGATATCGCTGATAAAATATGTCAATTGCTCCGGAACATTTGCG
>NZ_CP066308.1:72500-197500 GCF_016406105.1 Brevibacillus composti | reverse complement strand
TTGCCAGCGGAGAAATCTCGACCGGATGCCCGTAGACAAACGTCGGCTGAATCAGGGTGTGCTCAATCTTTTGTTCGAAAAACTCGTTGACGACATGTCCAAACGTATGGTGCGGCTCCACCTGCACCCCGTGTTCTTTGGCCAGCGCGCGAGCTTCCTCGTCGCTCATGTGCTTCCAGAAATCAACGCCGACATGTTCTTTTACGAGATCGACCATGTGTACGCGGCGCCATTTTGGCGTCAGGTCGACTTCGTTTCCTTGGTACTGGATTTTGGTCGTCCCCAGGACTTCCTGGGCGATATGAGCGATCAGCTCTTCGGTCAATGTCATAATATCATCAAAGTCGGCGTACGCCTGATACAGCTCGATCATCGTAAATTCCGGATTGTGACGGGTAGAGATCCCCTCATTCCGATAGACGCGGCCGATTTCGTACACCTTTTCCAGACCGCCGACAATCAGCCGCTTCAAATGCAGCTCGATCGCAATCCGCATGTACAGCTCCATGTCCAACGCATTGTGATGCGTAATAAACGGACGGGCAGCGGCGCCTCCGGCGATGGCGTGCAGCGTCGGAGTTTCTACTTCCAGGAAACCAAGGTTGTCCAAATAGCGGCGCATCGAGGTTAAAATGCGGCTTCTGGTAATAAAGGTGTCACGCACCTCAGGATTGACGATCAGATCGACGTAGCGTTTGCGGTAGCGTGTCTCGATATCCTTCAATCCGTGATATTTTTCCGGCAGAGGACGGAGTGATTTGGTCAAGAACGTCAGCTCTTTCGCCTTCACACTCAGCTCACCGGTCTTTGTCTTGAAAATGACACCGCTGACGCCGATCAGGTCGCCAATGTCACTGAGATCGAATACGCGAAAAGCCTCTTCGCCGACGGTATCCAGCCGCACGTAGATCTGGATTTGACCGGAGCGATCCAGAAGCTGCGCGAAGCTGGCTTTCCCCATTTCGCGTTTGGCCATCAGACGGCCTGCGATGGAGACGAGATGCTCACTTGCTTCCAGCTCTTCTTTGGTCTTGTCCCCCAAACGGCTGATAATATCGGCTGCATGATCCTTCTGTTCAAACTTTTTGCCAAACGGATCAATGCCCCATTCACGAAGCTGATTCATTTTGTCATGGCGCACCTGCAGCAACTCGTGGAGGCTTTCCTGTTGCTGTTCTTCCTGCTGTCGGTCTTGCTCGTTATTCATTGCCTTGTTCACTCCTTACCATGCCTTTGTCACAAATTGGGTGGATAAATAGCGATACGGCGTACCCTTTTTCTAAGGTACGCCTTGTCCGGGACAATTACAAGTTAATCTCGAGGATCTCGTATTGGATGACACCCGCCGGTACCGATACGTCGACGACGGCGCCAACCGCCTTGCCCAGCAGCGCCTGCCCGACCGGGGATTCATTGGAGATCTTGTTGTTCATCGGATCGGATTCAGCAGAACCGACGATCGTGTATACGACGATGTCGCCGTATTCCAGGTCCTTCAGTTTCACCGTGGAGCCGACACTGACTACGCCGGTATCGACATCCTCGTTGGTGATAATGCGTGCATTGCGAAGCATTTTTTCCAGAGTCAGAATGCGGCCTTCGATGAACGCTTGCTCATTTTTCGCCTCTTCGTACTCGGAGTTCTCGCTAATATCTCCATAGCTGATCGCTTCTTTGATCCGTGCAGCCACTTCTTTGCGTTTAACCGTTTTCAAATCTTCCAGTTCTTGTTCCAGTTTTGCCAAACCTTCAGGTGTAAGAATCACTTCTTTTTCCGACATGGTTCAATTCCCCCGTTTAAATAATTCCATCGCACTGGGTAAAGTACAAAGGATTATATGTAGATGTTCTATACAATATACAGGCAGAAGATGAAGACCAAGCTGTCAACGCCATTGTCATAGGGAAAGCTGCCAGCATATAAACTGGCAGCTTACGTCCCGATAATACGACGTATTATAGGATATGAAGGAATCCTTGTCAATGTCTGGATACCTTAATAACTGACGGCCTCTTCCTGGGGTGCAAGCTCTTCTCCTTCCGCTTCGTCCGGACTGTTTTCCACCCAATCAACATAATCCAGCAGAACACGGCGAAGTTCCTCTTCCGTTTCCACCGCGTTGATCAGGTTTTTCGTGTGAGTCGCACCTTTCAAGCCTTTCAGATACCATGCGGCATGCTTGCGCATTTCCAGCACGCCGACGCGCGGGCCTTTCAAGGCAATCAAGCGCTCGGCGTGGAGCAGGCAAATCTCCATCTTTTCACGCGGCGTAGGCTCGGGCAGAAGCTCCCCGGTCGTGAGATACTGGATCGTCCGATACAGCATCCACGGATTGCCCAATGCAGCCCGGCCGATCATGACCCCGTCGCAGCCAGTCGTGTCCAGCATGCGGCGAGCGTCCTCCGGCGTGGCGACATCCCCGTTTCCGATGACCGGAATGGAGACGGCCTCTTTGACGCGGCGGATCCAATCCCAGTCCGCTTTGCCCTTGTACATTTGGACACGTGTGCGGCCGTGCACGGAAACGGCTTTTCCGCCTGCACGCTCGACAGCCTGTGCGTTTTCGATGGCATAGAGGTGCTCTTCATCCCAGCCGATGCGCATTTTTACCGTCACCGGCTTTTCGACGGCGTCGACTACAGCCGAGACCACCTCGTAGATTTTATTGGGATCCAGCAGAAGCCGGGCACCCGCATCACAGCTGACGATTTTCGGAACCGGGCAGCCCATATTAATATCAATGATATCTGCGTTCGTGTTTTGATCCACGTATTTTGCCGCAGCTACAAGCGTTTCCTTGTCACCGCCAAAAATCTGAAGACTCAGCGGCTTTTCGCGTTCATCGACATAGAGCATATCCAACGTCTTCTTGTTTCCATGGACAATCGCTTTGTCGCTAACCATCTCCGCACAGACCAGTCCTGTGCCGAATTCTTTGGCGATCAAGCGAAAAGCGGGATTGCATACCCCTGCCATGGGAGCGAGCACGACGTTGTTTTTCAGTTCGATGTCGGCAATTTTCAGTGTCATCATTCAACCTCCTTTTCCCGCATATCAGAAGAATCGTCCTCCGGGACAAAACGGGTGGATGGAGAGGCAGAGCCCCAGGAAAAAGTTATTTATTATTTATAGCACATAATTCCTCATAATCCACCTGTAAAGTGCTGGCGATCTTGCGCAAAACGGGCTCACTCGGGGTTTTTGTCCCTCTTTCCAGCGACCCGACAAAGGAGAGCGAGACGCCCATCTTCTCTGCCAGCGACTGCTGGGTCAAGCCCTTCAGCTTACGGAATGATCGAATCCGGTTTCCCAGTCGATTGTTCCCCATATTTGTACCCCCTTGTCCTCTTGCGGCAACAACCTGAGGAAATCGTCGACAGGCCGGCCCCATACGGGCAAAGCGCCTCCCACCCAGACATCGCGCAATGGAATCAGCACAAAGGCCCGCTCTGTCATCGCGGGATGGGGAATCGTCAGGTCTTCCTTCTCCAGCTTCTCGTCCCCATACAGCAGTACATCGATGTCGATGGTTCGCGGCCCCCAACGAATCGTCCGAACACGTCCCAGCTCCTGCTCCACATGCAGCGCCGCATCCAAGAGTTCATCTGGGGAAAGTTCGGTCTCCACGGCAATGACCATATTCAAAAACGCATCCTGATCCACAAAGCCGACCGGATCGGTTTCGTAGACGGGTGATGTGCGGATGACGCGAATCCCGGTGCGGCCGTGCAGCTTGCGCACAGCCTGCCGGAGATGTTCGGCCTGATCGCCCATGTTCGAGCCAAGAGCCAGATAGGCTGTCACTGTCATGGAGCGATATCCTCTCTTTTTCGAATCATTTCGATGGCTACGGCATCATAGTGTCCATGAATCGGCGGGTTGGGCTTCGTCACCTTGACCTTTACCTCCGAAAATGGGAATGCCTGCAGCAATCGGCTCGCGATCTGTGCGGTCAATGCTTCCACGAGGTTGAAACGCTCTTTTTCTACAATTTGCTGCACACAATGAAAGATATCGGCGTAATTCACCGTATCGTTTAGATCGTCGCTGGCACCAGCCTTGGCCAGATCCAGAGAGATCTCCAAATCCACATAAAAACGCTGCCCGAGCTGAGCCTCCGCTTCAAACACCCCGTGGTAGCCGTAAAATGACATCTTCTCAAAGTAGATTTTATCCAATCAGGGCGCCTCCTTTCAGCATGGCGTCCATCATCGCGGTGACCCGCTTCATCTCGCGCACATCGTGGACGCGTACGATCTGGCAGCCTTTTGCGACACCCAAGGCGACTGTGGCCGCTGTCCCCTCCAGCCGCTCCTCTACGGGCAGGTCGAGGACCCGGCCGATCATCGATTTGCGGGAGGTGCCGAGCAGCACGGGATAACCGAGCGCCACGAGATCGTCCAAACGGCGCATCGCCTCCAGATTCTGCTCCAGGCTCTTGGCAAACCCGATGCCCGGATCGAGGATGATCATCTCGTCGCGCACACCCGCTGCCCTGGCGATTTGAACCGATTCCCGCAAATCCCGCACCATGTCGCTGAAAAAATGCGTATAAGCCGTATCTTCCCGATTGTGCATGAGGATGATCGGCACCTGATGGCGCGCCGCAACCTCCGCCATTTTCCTGTCTTTTTTGGCTCCCCAGACGTCGTTGATGATATGGGCGCCGGCGCGAATCGCTTGATCCGCCACCTCTGCCTTGTAGGTGTCGACCGACAGCGGGACCGTCAGCTCCTCGGCAAGCGCACGGACCACAGGCATCACCCGGTCCAGCTCCTCCGCCAGCTCGACGGCTGCCGAGCCTGGCCGCGTCGATTCCCCGCCGATATCGATGATGTCCGCTCCTGCCTCGACCAAGGCACGTGCTTGGCTGACCGCTCGCTCCACATCGGTATAACGGCCTCCATCAGAAAAAGAGTCCGGCGTCACATTGAGGATGCCCATGACAAGAGTCCGCTGTCCCAGCGGAAGAACCCGATTTCCACAGATCAGGTTGGTTCTTTTCAAAAGCTGGCGGTTCATCATGAGCAGCTCTCTGAGCTCTGCGACTGCGCCTCTCAAACCTTCGCTGGATGTCGGCAGGCGCTTCAGCAAAGCCTCCCACTGTCCGCGAGTGCCTCTTATATACAAGTCGGAACGACCAGGAAGTGCCGGATTGTCATGGACCACGGCGTCCGCTCCGCATACAGCGGCTTCCCTGCGCATCAGAGCAGCCTCTTCGGGAGCCAGATTCTCCAGATGGATCTGCAATGGCTCCCCTGCTTCCGCGAACGCCTCAGCTTGAGCTGGATCCACGCCGACACGAGCCAGCTCCGTTTTCACTTCCCGTCGATGATGAGCGTGTAACACGAATGGATTGTGCTTCATCTGCTTTGCTTCCTTTCGCATCGTGGTCTCTCATGGTGGCATGTTGTTTGATAGCATACCATAATTTACTGGCCGCTCGCTACAGACTGGCTGTAGGCCAGGCGCAGAGCCCGGGTGATCTCCCCGTAGGCGGAGGGAAGCTCCCGCCCGTCGACGCTCGAAACCGGCACGATTTCCTGAATCGAGTTCGTCACAAAGGCCTCATCGGCGCGGAGCAATTCGTCCGGGCGGTAGATGCCCGCATGTACGGGGATCCCGAGACGCTCAGCCAGACGGATGACATGGCGGCGCGTAATCCCGGCGAGAATGCCCGTCTCCTCCGAAGGCGTGTACAGTTGCCCGGCTCTCACCCAAAAGAGATTGCTGACGATGCCTTCGGCCAGATATCCGTCGCCGGTCAGAAAAAGACCTTCGACATCCGCCTGGTTTCCGATCTCCAGGCGGGCCAGCGCATTATTGAGGTAGTTATGCGATTTGAAGCGGACATGCCCCTCCGCCGTTTGCCGCGGGATAGACAGAATTTGCAGCCGCTTGGGGCGAGGCGGTTCCGTCAGTGGCGCCACCTCTTTGACAAAAATAAACAGGGATGGCCGAGAGTAGTCTTCCGTCGCCAGTCCCACGCCCTCCGCTCCCGCTGTAATGCTGATCCGCACATAGGCGTCCCGCAGCCCGTTTGCTGCCACTGTCTGCAGGATGCAAGCCTCCAGATCTTCCGCACTCCATGCGGCTTTGATCCGCAACGCCAAAAGCCCGGCTGACAACCGGGCAAAATGTTCCTTCCACAAAAACAAGCGACCCTGATAGACCCGCACTGTTTCAAACAGGCCGATGCCGTACAAAAATCCGTGATCCAGCACCGATACCGTCGCTTGGTCTGCCGGTACAATTTCTCCATTGATATACACCTGCATAGCATTCTCTCCCGCGTTCCGATTCTACGAGAGCATCATACCATATTTTTTATCCCAACTGTGCAGCCTCCCTCGGCCGCTTGCGATGAACAGTCCGGGAGATCGCAATGGAGATTTCGTACAAGACAATGAGCGGGATAATTACCAGCACATCCGACAAAAAGTCCGGCGGCGTGATCGTCACCGAGATGACGGAAAGGATAAAGTAGGCGGGCTTCCTCATCTTGGCCAGGCGATGCGGATTGAGGATCCCCAGATGGCTGAGGAAGAGCACGACTACCGGCAATTCAAACAAAAGCCCGAACGGCAAACAGATATTCAGCATGAACGTAAAATAATCTTGGGCCGTAATCACCAGCTCAAAATTGCCATTGGACAAGCCCAGCACGAACTGATACATGACCGGGAACAGGACAAAATAGGCAAAGCTGATGCCGATCAGAAACAGGAAAAACAGCGCCGGGACGTACAGAAGGGCCACCCTCCGCTCCCGCTCCGTGAGGGCAGGCTCGACAAACCGCCACGCTTGATAGCCGACGATCGGGATCGATACCGCCAACGCCCCAACAGCAGACAGCTTGATGTAGATGGACAAAATGTCATTGGGGCCGAGAATGGCCAGCTTTTCCAGCGAGCGGCTGGCGAGAAAGTGATAGATGTGATCCACAAACAGAAAGCACGTTACCAGGCTGATGACAAACGAAGCCAGCACGATGATCAACCGGCGGCGCAAATCGGTCAGGTGTTCGAGAAAAGGCTGCTCCCGACCCATACACTCTCCTCCTCACAGACAATATCGGACGCAGATGAACGCCCGGGCTAGCGGCGCATGCAACGGCACAGACAATGCCGCACAGAGGGAAAAGGCAGTGCGCGCGAGGCACACCACCTTCTCCGAAAGATGGCTTTAATTAAGCTGCTTGGCAGGTTCCTCTCCCTTGCTGGCTGCGAAATCCTGCTGCTTCCCCTTTTTCTCCTCATCATCGTCTTTGGTCAAATCCTTGGCGGCTGACTTGAACTCCGTCAAAGTGCGGCCAAAGGCCCGTCCAATCTCGGGAAGCTTGCTCGGCCCGAAGATAACCAGTGCGATAATCAGGATGAGGATCAGCCCGGGTATACCGATGCTCGACAACATACATGCTCCACTCCTTTTGTTTAGAAGCCCGTTACGGCGATCACACCCGGCAGGGCAACAGAATTGCCGCCTTTGGGCCAGTGGCTGGTCGGCTGGTCGTAGGACTTGAGATTTTCTCCCGGGTGCTGCACAGCCAGGAACAGGGTGGTCTCGTCCGGGTTAAACCAAGGTCCCGTCATCTCCGCGCCTACAGGGGCAGAGGCAAACTGGACGGCCTCCCCTTTGTTAGCGCCGGTGGTCGGAATCAGGAAGACGCCATTGTTCCCAAACGATTTGTAGATGCCGCTATTCATGGAAGAAGACGAGATGTCGGTCACGATCCACAGGTTGCCCGCGCTGTCAAAAGCGAGGTTGTCCGGAGCAGCAAAGCCGCTTTGCGGTCCGCCTGTCGCAAAGATTTCGAACGTGAACTCTGTCCCCGCGTGGTTGTTGTCCTTTTCAAAGAGACGAACGATCTGGCCGTAGAAATTGCCGTGGCTGGAGTTGTTGGTCAGCGCGATAAAGACGCTGCCGTCGATCGGATGGACTTCCAGGTCTTCCGGGCGATCCATCGGGGTCGCTTTGACGGCTTTGGCTGCTTCGCGGCAATTGATGACGACATCCGCCTGGGAGGCAAACAGAGGCTTGCCCTCACTGTTGGTCGCTTTTTGCAGGGCTTCATTTGTCGCCAGGTCCAGCGCAATCCACTTTCCTTTGCTGAAGTCCGCTACGTAGAGCGTGCCTTCTTCCAGCAGTTTGGAGTTCTGCTTGCCCAGCTTCGGATCGAATTTGCCTTTGGATACGTATTTGTAGACGTATTGATCGCGGGCATCGTCGCCCATGTAGACGGCCAGTTGGCCTGTCGGCGCGATCACCATCGCCGTATTTTCGTGGGAGAAGCGGCCCAGCGCAGTGTGCTTCTTCGGCGTGGAGGCAGGGTCAAAAGGATCGACTTCGATGACCCAGCCGTAGTGGCGATTGTCTGCCAGCTTGCAATCGTCCACGACATCCTGATAGTTCTCTTCGCAGGACAGAATGGTATTCCACAGCGTCACACCGCCGGAGCAGTTGGCGAAGGTGCCTGTCACTTCCTTGGAGAGAGACGCAGCAGGACCGGTCAGGGCGTGTTTGGTCAAACCGCTGACACGGCGGCCGTATTTGGAGTCCGGCACCAGCTTCCAGGTGCCGCCCTCGCGCTTGATCTCGATGACAGACCCGCCCAGGGCATACAGGTATTTCTCGATCTGTTCCGCCGTCCGCTTGTTGTCTTTGGGATCGGCATTCAGCGTATCATAGCCGGTCACGTAGTATTCCAGTTCGCCCAGGTACTCGTGATTGACCCAGAGCAGACCGTGGTCGGGACTTCCGTCAATCGGCAGAAAACATGTAAAGTCCGCATTGAATCCGAAGGTGTCGCCAGCCGGGTTAATTTTGTCTCCGTACACAGCGATCACATCGTATTTGTATCCTTGCGGCAGGACGACATCATCCTTGGTAGTCGGATCGATCGGCTTAAATTTGGGATTGAATGTATGCTTTTTGTTTTCGAGTCCAAAGAGATGGTCGGCTGTTTTTCCGGAGATTGTCTCTCCCGCGGCCAATGCAGGAATGCCGGTTGCCAGCGAAGCCAGCGCGGCCGTACCTGCCCCCAAATACGTCAAAAACTGACGACGATTCACGTCCATGTCGATCGCTCCTCGTATAGTATTTTTCGAAGGCTGGTTATTAAGGAATTTCCAGCCCCACACGGGACCTTTGGTCCCCTCCAAGATTTCCAGTTTTCCTATCACAGAAAGCCGTGATCCATTTTCCAATGCAGTCTGTCAAGGTCGCGAAGCGTTCATTTTAACCTTGACAGACGAGTTTCAACACCCACACTTTTTCCTGCTCAGCAAATCATTGCTGAGCTGCCTAACGGCGAGTGAAGGGGTGCAGGGGACGTGTTCCCTGCGTCTCCCCCAATGGGGGACGGAAGGGGGCTCTCCCCGTACAGATTTTCATGAAAAATGAGGGAGACACTAGACTTTCCGAGATGCCTCTGGACAATGGAACATAGGGATCCATTCGGGGAAATTCACATCGCTCCTGTAGCATGGTCTACTCGAAAAGTCTGCTTCTCCGGTACTCGTTCGAACTTCTAACCCGCTGGCTGTTCCCTTCGGCAACCCATGCCCGACTGTAGCAGCGTCGGGGCAGCTCATGGACCGAAGCGAGTTCTCATATGCGAGGGTGACTGATCGACGAGTGCGCCGGAGGCATCCCGGAGAGTCTATTCCCTGAATCCCTCACGGAAAGGAGGAATGATACTCATGAAGCTGTTTGTCGGTATTGACGTCAGTTCAGAAGAACTGGAAGCGTGTTTGATGAATCCGGAAGGTGATACGCTTGAGACAGTAAAGGTAAAGAACGATTTGCATGGTGCTTCGCACCTGCGTGATCGCATTATCGCTGTTTCGGACAAGCTTTCCTCTTCCGAGATCCATATTGGGCTTGAAGCAACCTCGGTCTACAGTTGGCATCCGGCTATGTTCCTGCATGAGGATGAATCTCTTAGAAAGCGTAAGACCAAGGTGTTTACCATCAATCCCAAACTCATTCACAAGTTCAGGGAAGCCTACGCCGACTTGGACAAGACTGACCGCATTGATGCCTGGATCATTGCAGATCGTCTTCGTTTTGGCAGATTGACGACGACCATCGTGATGCAGGAACAGTACCTGGCACTTCAACGGCTGACTCGTATGCGATTTCACTTGGTTCACAATCTGACACGCGAGAAGCAGTACTTCCTGCAAAACTTGTTCTACAAGTGCAACGCTTTTCGTTCCGAAGTGGACAGCTCCGTGTTCGGCCATGCGATTATGGAGATGCTTTCGGAGAAGTATAGTCTCGATGAAATGGCAAACATGGAGGTCGCCGACCTGGCTGACTATCTCAAGGAGAAGGGAAAGAACCGATTTCCCGATCCCGAGCATGTTGCTCTGTGCATACAGAAAGCCGCTCGGGCCTCCTACCGTCTATCCAAGGTTGTCGAGAATTCCATCGACATCGTGCTGGGCACGTCAATCCAATCGATTCGGAGCATTCAAGCCCAGCTGAAAGAGTTGGACAAGGCCATTGCACGCATCCTGGAAGGCATCTCCGATGCCAAGTGTCTGCGCTCCATTCCGGGCATTGATTTGGTTTACGCAGCAGGAATTCTGGCGGAGATCGGAGATATCGAACGCTTCAGCGATCAAGCTGCCGTAGCCAAGTATGCAGGTCTCACGTGGCGCAAGCACCAATCCGGCTCCTTTGAAGCCGAAGATACCAAACGTATCCGTTCCGGCAACCGATTCCTTCGCTATTACCTGGTTGAAGCTGCCAACTCGGTAAAAAACCGCGACCCAGAATTCGGCGAGTACTACCGGAAGAAATACAAAGAAGTCTCGAAACACCAACACAAACGCGCCCTCGTTTTAACCGCAAGAAAACTTGTGCGTCTGGTCGATGCGCTGCTACGCAACGACCAACTCTACACGCCTAGAAGGAAGGTGAAGAATACGGGAGAATAACGCCTCCTTTGCAAATGTCCTTCGGTCATTCCCAGTTAAAATCTGGTAAATGACATGATTTTCAACTGGGTCTAGTTTGTTGTTGCCATTTTTCCTGATTCGAGAGCTTTATCCCAAAACAAATTTCCAATTCTGACGAATCAGGGGCTTGACATCATACCGCTGGACTTTTGTATCTGTAATCACAACTCCGATTGTACAAGCCGATCATCTAGATACAGTGAATGGGGGATTAAGATCGCGTTAAACAGTTTGAAATCTTTGCAAAGATGCCCTTTACAATCCGAACATGAAAAAGACCGCCCCATGGATGAGCGGTCGCCTGTACTCTCTTATTTCATCTACGATCCTTTAACCGACAGATTCTTTCGCGTACGCCGTCAGGAAATTGCGCAGCAGCTGCTTGCCGTGCTGCGTAATAATCGACTCCGGATGAAATTGCACGCCCTCGATCGGAAAATAGCGATGGCGCAGCGCCATGATTTCCCCTTCGGCGGTGCGGGCCGTCACTTCCAGATCGGCAGGGAGGGTCGCCTCCTCGACGATTAGCGAATGGTAGCGGGCTGCCGTAAAGGGCGATGGGATATCGGCAAAAATCGTCCGGCCGTCATGGAATACCTCAGAGGTTTTGCCGTGCATCAGGCGCTCGGCGCGGATGACTTTCCCGCCAAACACCTGACCGATCGATTGATGGCCCAGACATACGCCGAGAATCGGAATTTTTCCGGCAAAGCGGCGAATCGCGTCCATGCTGATGCCCGCTTCGTTTGGCGTGCAAGGGCCCGGCGAGACCATCAAATAGTCAGGCGCCAGCCGTTCGATCTCCTCCAGGGTAATCTTGTCATTGCGGTACACCTGCAGCTCTTGGCCCAGCTCTCCAACGTACTGCACCAGGTTGTAAGTAAAGGAATCATAGTTGTCAATCATCAAAATCATACGCTCTTCTCCTCTCGACTCTTCTTTCTGTTCTCGCTCAACTCCAACGCTTTCCACAACGCTTCCGCTTTTTTCAGCGACTCGAGATACTCCGCCTGCGGCTGGGAATCGATGACGATCCCTGCACCTGCCTGTACATGGGCTGTGCCGTCCTTGACGACCATGGTCCGGATGGCGATGTTGACCTCCACATCTCCATGAAAGCCGAACCAGCCGATCGAGCCCGTGTATACGCCGCGTTTGACCGGCTCCAGCTCCTCGATGATTTCCATCGTGCGGACTTTGGGCGCTCCCGTGATCGTCCCGCCGGGAAAAGCGGCGGCTACCGCGTCGAAGGCATCCTTGTCCTCGGCCAGCTCCCCTTCCACATGGGAGACGATGTGCATGACATGGGAGTATTTTTCCACGACCATGAATTCGCTGACACGGACGCTCCCATAGCGGCATACTCGCCCGAGATCGTTGCGCTCCAGGTCCACCAGCATCACATGCTCGGCGCGCTCTTTTTCGTTCTCGATCAATTCGCGGACCAGCGCCTCGTCCTCGGCGTCATTCTTGCCGCGCGGCCGGGTACCCGCGATGGGACGGGTAGAGACTTTGCCGTCCTTTACCTTGATCAGCAGCTCCGGTGAGGCACTGACCAGCTGAAACTCGGGAAATTGGAGATACCCCATGTAGGGAGAGGGATTCAGCTTGCGAAGAACCCCGTATACCTCCGGACCCGACGTCTTCATCGGCTTGCTTTGCCGGACGGAGAGATTCACCTGGAACACGTCACCCTGGGAGATATAGGTCTGCACCCGGCGCACGGCTTCCTCAAACTGCTCCTGGGCAAAAGAGACCTCAGCCGGCGTAGCGGATTCCAAAGGGCGCTTGCGAAGCGCATCCCAGTCCGTGTCATCCGCGGCTGTCTCCAGCAGGCGGCTCAGCTCCTCCGCCTGTCTGCTCAGCCGATCGGCGGCATCGCGGTACGAATCTTCTGTCAATCCGCGGGAAGGCAGATGCGTCACGCAGAAGCATTCTCTTTTCGCATGATCAAAAACGAGAAGGTCTTGCATTATCATAACATAGAGATCGGGCAGCCGTAAGTCGTCATAGGCGATCTGCGGCAGACTGGGCTCAAAAAAACGGTTCATCTCATAGCTGAGGTAGCCCACCGCTCCGCCGTAAAAATCGGGGAAGTCCGGCAAGGCCGGTGTCCGGTACTGCGCCAGAAATCGGCGTAGCGCGTCCAGCGGATGCTGTCCATCAAGCATCTGGACATGTCCGTCTGGGAACGCTGCCTCTGTCTGGCCATCCTGACTGGTAATGACCGCCATCGGCTGATAGGCGAGGTAGGAATAGCGGCCGGCACGTCCGCTTTCCAACAGAACAGCTCCCTCCAGGGTAGGCTGCAAACGCTGCAAGAGCTCCCAGGGATCAAGGTGATCGGGCCAGGGCACCCGCACGGAGAGAGGGACGTACGGATAGGCTTCCGCATAGGTGGTCAATTCGGGATAGGTCGGCAGAATCAAAGGGTTCACACTCCGGTATTCACGTCAAATATAGTTGCTCTCTTAGCATATCACATCTGGCCGCTTCACCACATTCACAGAAAAATTTCCCGAGGCATCTGCCAGGCTGCCTGTAAGAAAAAAGACGCCAGCAACAGCCGGCGTCCGGTAACCTTGGGCCCTGTGTCACCCGATCGCGGGGGACAAGTCCTTTTTCTTCAACATGCACCTATTCTTCAAACTGATACAGCGGCGTAGAGAGGTAGCGTTCGCCATTGCTCGGAATGACGACAACCACTTTTTTCCCGGCGCCCAGCTTTTTCGCCACCTGGAGGGCAGCGAAGATCGCTGCGCCGGAAGAAATGCCGCCGAGGATTCCCTCCTGGCGAGCTACGGTGCGAGCCGTTTCGAAGGCATCGTCGTTTTCTACTTTGATAATTTCATCATAGATGTCCGTATCGAGAATATCCGGGACAAATCCGGCACCAATGCCCTGAATTTTGTGAGGGCCCGGTTTGCCGCCGGAGAGAACGGGCGAAGCCGCAGGCTCAACCGCAATAATCTGTACGCCGGGGAAATTCTCGCGCAGCACTTGACCCGCACCCGTTATGGTTCCGCCCGTACCCACGCCGGAGATAAAGGCATCGATGCCGCCGATCTCTTTGCCCTGCTCCAACAGCTCCTGACCAGTCGTCTCCCGGTGGATCTTCGGATTGGCCGGGTTTTTAAATTGCTGCGGCATGAAATAGGAGGGATTTTCCTGTACCAGCTCCTCCGCCTTGCGAATGGCGCCGCCCATGCCTTCCGTTCCAGGGGTCAGCACCAGCTCTGCTCCGTAGGCGCGCAGCAGATTGCGACGCTCCAGGCTCATCGTCTCCGGCATCACCAGAATCGCGCGGTATCCTTTTGCCGCCGCCACCATGGCCAGACCGATTCCCGTATTTCCGCTCGTAGGTTCAATGATCGTATCGCCCGGCTTCAGCTTTCCTTCCGCTTCAGCAGCCTCAATCATCGCCAAAGCAATCCGGTCCTTGACGCTGCTGCCCGGATTGAAAAACTCCAGTTTGAGATAAATGTCGGCCATATCCGCGCTGACCACGCGATTCAGCTTGACCAGAGGCGTATAACCGATCAATTCCGTAATCGAACCCGCAACACGCATGTTCCGTTCCCCCTCATAATAACCGAGTAAAATGGTAGGTTTTATTGGTCTAATTATACCAGTGAATGCCCACCTGGTCAATTAGACAATTGCCCAATCTGTACCCCGACTGATTCTTTCAGCCTGTCGAGAAAAGTGTCCAGCGACTCGACCTGGGCCAGTGCCATTTCCCGGCGTATGCTCTCTTTTGTCTGCTCAAAGGGGATTTGCTGCGCTTCCTGCCGGTCCGCGATCCGGTAGATGACGTATTTGCCATGGACCTCGACCGGCTCGCTGTGCTTATCTACGCCGAGCGAGGCGATCACCTCTTTGGCGGCGGGGGGCAGGCTCTCGTCCGCGAGAGAGACCCAGCCGGCATCGCCACCACCCGGCGCCGTCAGCGAATCAATCGAGCGCTCCTTGGCCAGTGTGCTAAAATTAGCCCCGCTGTTCAATTCCTTCATCACCTGCCGGGCTTCCGCATGGGAGGCCACGACAATCTGCCAGAGGCGCACTTTCACGGGATGGTTGTAGCGATCGGCGAATCGGTGATAGTACGCAAGCAGCTCCTCCTCGGGGATGACGATCTCCCGGATCGCCAGCTCCTGCAGCAGCAATTGGTAGGTGATCTCCTCTTCCAGCGCCTCCGGAGTCGTGCCGCCCTGTTGTTTCAGGGCTGCTCGAAAATCACTGTCCGTCTCGCTCCCGTAGGTCTCCCGAATCTGCTCCAGCTCGGTGCGAATCCGGGCGGGCTCGATCTGAATCCCCAGGCGCTTTGCTTCCTGAAAGACTACCTCCCGATTGATCATGTCGGATAGCACCTGCTGACCGTATTTTTCCTTGAGCTTGGCCACCCAGTCTGCTTCACTGATCGTCCGCTCTCCTACGACGGCGGTCGCTTGAAGCTTGTCCGCCGATTGGGTCCAAGCCCAGGTCACTGCCAGCAGCAGCAGAACCAATGCTCCAATGACAGCCCACAGCGTCTTCGTATTGCTCACGCCATCCCCTCCCCTCGCTTAGAGTTCGCTGCGGATTTCCTCCAGCTCCGGCTTTTCAAAAAGATAACGCTCATTGCAGAAATGGCAGTGGACTTCCGCTTCGCCCAGTTCTTCGATCATGCTGTCCATCTCTTCTTTGCCCAGGCTGATCAGCGCTTTTCGCACCTTGTCATGGGAACAAGAGCAGGTAAAGTGAATCTCGGTGCGGCTGAGGATTTTCGGCTCTTCCATGACTCTCTCCAGCACCTCTTCCGGTGTCAGTCCTTCGCCGATCAACCGGGACAGCTGAGGCAGCGAGGCCAGGTACTTTTCAATTTTCTCCACCACGTCATCCGGTGCACCCGGGAGCAGCTGCAGAATAAAGCCGCCTGCCGCAACCACGGAGCGATCCTCCGGGTTGACCAGCACACCGACGCCGACCGCGGACGGCGTCTGTTCCGAGGTTACGAAGTAGTAGGTAAAATCTTCGCCGATCTCCCCGGAGACGATCGGGGAACTGCCCTGATACGGCTCTTTCAGGCCCAGGTCTTTAACGACGTAGAGATAGCCGTCTGTACCGACAGCACGGGCCACGTCCAGCTTGCCTTTTTCGTTCAGCTCAAAATGAACATGCGGGTTGGTCACGTAGGCGATTCCTTCGCCGTGGGCATTAGCCTCGGCGACGATCTGTCCGATCGGACCGCCTCCCTTTACCTTGACAGACAGGCGCTCCTCGCCTTTCAGCATCGCTCCCATCATCAACGTCGCCGTCAGGGTGCGGCCTGCCGCCGCTGTCGCCGTATTCCACATGTCGTGACGGCGGCGCATCTCCTCCACCGCTGTCGTCGTCCGTGCCGCAAATGCACGGACATAACCGTTGTATCCGGTAGCTCTTATCAAATAATCGCTCATGAGGCGATCCTCCTTCTCTTCGATGAACTGAAAAAGTATGTAACACTCATTCTACCACAAGAAAGGCCCCCAACCTCAAGCCGGGGGCTGTAGGCTCGTTTCCGAAAGTGCAGCTGCTGCCTATCGTACCCGCTCTGTTCCCGCGCGGCAGCAGACGAGATGAGCACAAAGGCAGCAGCCAAGGGTTCTTGGCACGCAAAAAAACCCCTTCGGCGGGAAGGGGCGGTTTCGTATGTCATAAGCCTCGTATCAAACGCGGATCGCTTGGAAAAAGACATCGTCAATATGCTTGTTTTTGTACGGCTGTGGCTTGTTTTTGTACGGCTACGGCTTGTTTTTGAACCGTTCATGGCCTGTCGGTTCGTCAACGCATGAACAGCTTGTCGCGTATAACAACAGTGGCTGGTTATGCGCAACATCGGCTTCGCACCCGCACGTCAATGGCATCGCTCCAGCACGGTTCATACAGACTTATGTCAAATAGTCCTTCAGTACCCGAGACACACTCTGCGTGCGCAGCCGGTCTATCGTAGTCGCCTCAATCTGGCGAATCCGCTCGCGGGTCAAGCCAAACATCTTCCCGACTTCCTCCAGCGTGTACACCTGATCGTCATACAGCCCGTACCGCATCGCAATAATCTCCTGGGCGCGCGGACTGAGCCTATCCAGCGCCGCTTGCATCTGTGCACGCAGATCGACTTTTTCAATCCAGTCGTCCAGGGAGGTCTCCCCGTCATCGACGATCTCGGCGTAGCTCAGATACTCGTCGTCATGCTCCGCGAGCCCTGCATCCTCATCCGGGTGCGCATCAATCGACTCCATTTTCAGCATCAAGGCAAACTCGATGGCTTCCACCTTTTCCAGCGGCAGATCGAGCAAAGCGGCGATCTCCTGCCGATCGGGCGTCCGCCTCAGCAGATGAGCCAGCTGCAGCACCTGTTTTTGATACTGCCGGATTTGTTCATGCATATGAACGGGGATGCGAATCAGGGTCCCCTTGTCGTTGATCGCTCTCGTGATCGCCTGGGAGATCCACCAGTGCGAATAATGGTACAGTCTCACGCCACGGTCCACATCAAACTTGTCAATGGCCGTAAACAGACCGATCGTACCTTCTTGGATCAGATCCAAAAAGGGCATTCCCTTCCGTAGATGGCGCAAAGCGGTACTCACAACATACCGAAGATAGGCCCGCACCAGTTTTTCCCGGGCATCCAGATCCCCATCACGCTGATAGCGGATCAGGCATTCCATCTCTTCCTCTTTGTCCAACATGGGTGTTGCAGCGACGCCTTCCAGGAACAGCAGCGCGGACGTATCGGTGCGCAATGAGCGCGGCACGACGATGCTGAGCTGTTCTTCAACTTCCCGCCAGCGGCGGGGCGTTGACCGGAAACTAGAAGTACTCACAGTCATATGCAACCCTCACTTCTCTGAATGAAAATTCCACGATGAGGTTCAGCCAGTTGTGTCCTTCCGATGTTACATAATGCGTATTTCGACAAAGTAAGGTTAATTCCTCCTAGTTTACAGAATATTAACGAAAATACAGGCCGTGAATTGTTGGAAATGATGGAAATATCTCCGATTGTTTGCGGCAATAAAAATCCCTCATCCGTAGAAGATGAGGGAGAATTTTGTCGATTTTCGATTAGTTATTAGGTATTCGAATAAAATCGATAGGTAATGGAACGTTCCCGATACCAATAGTGGTATATAATGTGCTGCTAGTTGATCCTGCCTTATAGTCAGTTGCAATGACCGCCCCAGCATATCCGACTTGATCGCTAATCTTGACGTAATCCCATGAAAGGGGCTTAGCGTATTGGCTCCCCCATCTTGGTGGATAATAGCTACTGGGCGACCTTTCGTAAAGATACTGCCCGTTCATTTTTTCCCCTTCCGATTTTGCTACGAATTGGCCTTTTTCAATAGTTAATCGATTACTGTCCAATAACTCCCAACGGGCTTCATACCTTGTTGCTTTGCCATATTCCAGGGCGGCACCGTAACTAACTTTGTCAAACCATCCCCAAATTGTTTGTCTGAAATTGAGACCAGGATTTTCATTTCGGTCACGCTTATCATAATCGGTAGGATCTGTAGTCGCGTATATGACATAGCTGGAGGTAATTTCATTCCCGGATTTTACTTCTTTTAACTTTTGTACTGTCTCTTTCCGTTATCGTTAATGACTTCTGACTTAATATGAACTTTCAATCCAGAGTCTTTTTTCCCCGTCAACGCATCTTTTATTAATTCCTGTTCCGACTTCATCTCTGTTTCATACAAAATTATTTCTTCGGGTATTGTCTTTTCTTTTGCAAATATTGATGTTGATGCTGCCATTACTAATAAGGAACACGACAAAAGAAATGATATGAGTTTCTTCAAGATCTCATCTCCCAATGGTAATAGTACCCAAAATAATCTCTTCTACATGCTGGCCATTATCATCTTCCCAAGATATTTTAAATTTTAAGTCGCTAAAGATTGATGCCAACTCTTCCTCTGTCATACTCTTATGAAATATGGGCGTAACAAAATTAGGGATACTTTCGAAAATCTTAACAGTTTCGTGATTTTGTAATTTTATAAGGTCATGTCTCAGATTCCCTGCAGGGTTACCTCCCCGAATTTGAACCTCATAATGGGCAGATTTTAATTTTACCTGAGATTTTAACCTTATTTTCCCAACATACACAGCCTCAACATTTGGGTCATTATCTACAGGTTTGATTTCCAGACTTGCTTCCCAGTGATCACTGCTTCCCTGTAATGTGTGTACCCAATTTTGACTCTCACTACATCCCATTAGGAAGACAAGCGCGATTAATAGGAAGTGAATTGTTCCTTTTTTAATTTCAGAATACTTCCCTTTAACCATTCTGTTCAGTCCACCCTCACGGTACTCTGTAACTTCGCTGATGAAGAGACTAGAAAATACACCCTTAAACAGCGTTGATTACCCCACCAACCAATATATGGATATGGTCAATTATAGTATACAATTTTTGGAATTGCAATTATTTAACCATTATTTGTATAAACACGAAATCTCATCTTAGGCTCTCGGACCCCCTTAAAACAGGCAAAGCCCTAAGTCTCAAGCAGGACTTAGGGCAATTCTGATCACATACTATACGAAAATTAGCAGGATTATAGAAAAAATCCCTTTCCATCTTTGGGTTCTCACATACACCTGACATTTGCACTACCATTTCAACTCCTCCACGCTGACAACAGGAAAAGAGTGAGCCGGCAACATCGGCAAAAAGGGACGCTCGTTTACGTAGGCCACCACCACATGCGAAGGGCCTACCATCGCTTTGGGGGCCATGCGGAGCTGCTCCCCTTTTTCGGTGGTCACCGTAATTTCCAGGAGTCCGCCGCCGGGTCTGGCCGCGCCTGTGGTTACCTGTTCGAGCATCAGATTGGTTCCCGTGAAGCGAAGGAGCAAATGATGATCCTTGCGCCAAGATAAAAAATCGACATAATGGCGGGCAAAAGACAAGGAATCGGTGGTGACACTGTGACTGCCTGGGAGGTAGTCGTTCCCCTGACGCGTGTAGCCGCCATTCGCCAGCATGCGCTCGTCAAAACGGTCGAGCGCTTCCGCTTCTACCAGCTCGATCACACCCTCCGTCTTCAGCACGGGGTGGATGGCAAACGTAGCATGATGATTGGACTGCTCCAGCAGCATTTTTACTTCCGTTTTCTTTTGCATGGCCAAATCGGCGTCGACCACAAAGACACCGATCAGCAGAAAAAACAACAGCGACGAAATCGATAAGACGTTGATTCCCGTAGAAATCCCCTCCGACTACAAATCATAGTCCATACGGTTGACCGTACCATGACGCACAACCCGCATCTTCTTTTCAGCAGGGAGCCAGGAGACGAACATGGGAAACGGCAGCTCCGCTTGCAAGGAAAATTCATCTTCGTGACTCCACAAGACAGGGTCGGCAGCCCGGGTTCGCCGGACCGTGATTTGCAGATCAGCTTCGGAGAGGGAAAAGGATTTCTCCGCCAGCTCCCGATTGAGAAAAGACCTGACCTGCTCCTGTACCTCCTCATCCCCGCGCCCGCCGTGATTGCTTACATACTTGGCAGCGGCGGCACTGACCTCCAGCAGTTCATTGTGTGTCTGGATCACCGTATGGACCTGCAAGATCCCCATTGGAACCAACAACAGCACCATGACTTGAAGTAACACTGCGATGATCTGTCCCATTACCCGGTACCAAACCTCGTGACCTGTTCAAGCAGCTTGCCGAAAAACTGCATGCAGACCGCCATCAGATTGTCAGGACCCGTCAAAAGCAAGTTTACCGTTAGAGGCAGCACGACCACCATCAGTCCCAGGACTGCAAGAATTTTACTCATCTCTACCACCCCGGGTCAAAATATTCGGAAGGACGACTTCCCGTAAATCGAAACGAAGTCTCTCCCTTTGCAAACAAATGCATCCACTGGGAAAGGCGGGAGGGACGCACTTCCAAAGACAGGGTGACCATTTCATTGCGCTCCTTGCGTGCGCGCAAACCCTCTGCCCGCGGATTGCTTCCCGCAAATACATCCGAAGCGACATCCCATCCCAAATCCTGCATCTTCCCAAGGTAATAATCCGCCAGGAGCGGCTCCAGATAGCCAATATCCTGCATATCATCAAAGACATCCGCGTATATGCTCCTGGCGATCGCTCTCTCCATCGCGTACATCTCGAAAGCGGCGATCGCGGAAAAGAGAAGCAGCATAACCGACAAGCAGATGAGAAACACCTTTGCTTTCAACATGTTCATCCAGCAGCGATTGGGGCCATGGCCAAAGCGCCGCCCCGCTTCCCAGGAAGTATCCCGGAGCGGCAAGGCTAGGCGGCAAGCTGGCGGCAAGCTAATGAAAGATGGCCGTCGCTGCTTTATACACCCTTTCCTGTTGAGTTTCTTTCAATTGCTCTTGCGGGCTGCTCCCCCACAAAAATGCACACAGGCTCCCGACCATAATGAGGATGACGAGGAATACGTGATGATGAACCATTATCGGCTGGAATAAGACGTGCCGTTCTGCATCTTGAACTGCACGTTCTCTCCCCTCGTATCGTAGTTCAGCGATGTCACGGAGTTGTGAATGTTTTCCGCGGATTGAATGGCGGATGGACTCAATTCGTTGCCGTAAGAGCTCACACCAATTCCCAGGACCATTACGCAGGCAAGAAAGATAAAAAACATTTTCGACATGACGACACACTCCTTATCGATTTTTATTGGTTGATTTCACTATCACTTTGCTTGGTGCACCTCAGGGCAGTGCTTGATCAATCCAGCTGACAGCCCGGTCACGAAGTCCGCCGTCCTTGACGATGGAATCGTTCACGGACGATATGCTCGAAACGATAATTCCCAGTGTAAAAACGATGCACATCAAAATCGAGAATAGCTTGGTCATCGCCAATCCCTTCCTCAAGTAAGGTATTTATCCAAAATTTCGGTCAGCAGCTTGTACCACGGATACATTGCTACCAACAACCCCATGTAAAAAGCGGGGTATACAATGATGCTGTAGCCGATGCCGAGCGATTTGATTTTTTTCCGGTGCCGAAACATACGCCGATGGTCAACTGCCCACTCCAATCGCTGCATGGTGAGCGCCACCTGGCCGCCGCTCAGGCTTTCAACCGTCCGCATGCTGGAAACCAGCATTATGGCGTCATCGACACCCAGTTTGCGTTTGAAATTTTCCAATGACTTGTCTGGATCCTCATTCCACTCGGAAAGGCTGGGCACGTATTCTTTGAGCAGCCGCGTCGGCCGCGCCGCTTTTACCATCGCCGCGTAAACCGGCACCTGATTTTCCAGAAGATTCACATAGCGGTTGATAAAACGGGCGATGTCAGTGCTGAGCACTTCTTCCCGGTAATTGGCCCACATTTTCAGCCCGATATACGGCAAGAAAAAACTGAGCGTGGACGCGATCAACAGTGTTAGCAGCGGAAATGAATCGGAGCGATTGAACATCGACGCAAACAGCATCAAGAGGCAGACCGCTGTGCCGCAGACGCATTGGGCGAACACCCACTCCGGCTTGCCCCATCCAAACGGTCTGCCTGCCCGCTCCAACAATCTCTCCCAGGCGGGATCTTCCGAGGCGTTCACCGTCTTCGTCCAGAACTCTTTCCAAGGCAGGGTGACGAATAGCTTGGGTCGGCGCCCCAAACCCGCCCAGTGCTTCCCGAGTGCAAAGCAGCCGATGAAGACAAAGAGCGCTCCCAAAGTCAATGTGGCATACAAGTAAACCACTGGCACCTAGCGATACCTCCTCCCCCAGATAAATGCCAACAGGATGGAAATCGACCACACCATAACAGCCAGGGACAAAATAGCCTGTCCGTCATTGGTGAAAAAGTAGAGTCGGTAGGAGTCTTTTAACAAGGTCTGGTTGTACGGAATCAAGCAGATACAAATGATGATCACGACGATTAAACTGATCCAAATCGAGTGAATTTCGCTGTTGCGCTCTTCTTTTTCATCCTGCTGAACAAACATTTCACTGGTCAGACGGTTCAGTGCCGTCTGAATATCTTCGGTTTCCCCTTCCAGACCGCTCGTCACATAGGTGGCAAAATCAAACGCCCAATGGTGATTCAAGCGCTCGGCAAACTCCTGCAAGGCGATAGCTGAATTTCCTCCGTCGGCCAGCTTATTCGTCAGCAGCAGCAGCTCGGGGAGCAAATCTTTCGGGCACTCCTCCACCATTTCCCGAAAGGCCAAAACGATGTTTTTCCTGCTGGAGTAGTAACGGGAGAAGAGATCGACGAACAGGCAAAAAGACATGATCTTTCGATTGATCAGCACCGTATACCGGGCGTATAAGAGCAAAGTAGGCAATAGCAGCAGCAGCACGAAGAGAGACAGGGAGACGATGACATTCCCCAGGAGCAACCCTGACACGAAGCCGGCCGCACCGCCCGTCATCGAAAGGATGAGGAAGTATGCAGGCTCCCCTCCCGCGATCTGGCACCAGCGCTCGTATTGTTTGTACAGATAGCGGTTAGGTCTATGCTGAAGCATCCGCTCCCGCCACTTTGCGACCGCGCCGGTAAAAAACACTTTTGGCGAGGACCAGGTACGATGAGCGTACAAACCGAGCATGAAAAAACCGACCAGGAGACAGACAAACATGGGAATAAACAGAAACAGCTTCATAGTAGCCTGCCCGCATCTGTCAGCCGCAGATCCTTCAGAATCGCGAGGTCTGCTCTGCCGACGTGACACATGTATTCCACCAGATGACCGTCCAGCTTTTTTCCCGTCCACTCGTATTCGCCTGTCACCCTGTTCCGGGAGACGAGAGGGACCGATTCGACGCGGCTCATCACATCATTCCACTCGGTCACGTGGATGGCGTCAATGAAGCGATGGCCGTTGTTGCGGTAGGTGAGAGAATTGATAAAATTGACCGCGCGACTGATTCTCTCCTGAGTCAATTCAATGCTTCTCCCGCCGTATTGGTAGACCAGATCGGTTAAATCGTTCAGCGCCTTGTGCGGAAAGCGCTCATGCATGGCGGCCAAGGTAGCATCCGTTCCTCGCACTCCCGCGTTGATAAAGTGATAGGCCTCGATCGGTTCGCGGATCTCGCCGATCAGAATGGTATTGGCCGTCGAACGGTACATGTCCTTAAAGGAGTTGCCCAGTTCGATCCCGATTTCTTCTACGTTCTGCAATTCGATGACCTCCCCGTCCCAGACATCCCCAAACCGCATTTCGTGCTCGCTTTCAAAGATGGTAATGTACTCGGTCTGTGGATCCTTCAGCTTGAGCATGCATAACATCAGGGTGGTCTTCCCCGCAGCCATCGGACCGATCACCAGTGCATTTCCGCGGCCGTGGACCTGCTGCTCAATCAACAGCTGCACCTTTTCATCGAATGTCGGCATCTCCTGCTCCCGCAATGTATCCAATGAAAAGGAAGGAGTTGCAAAACGGCGCACAATGATGACCGGAACACGGGAGTAGGGATAGGTAAACATGGTGAGTCTCGCCTTTAACGATTCTAGGTAACTGCTCAGCCGCGGTTTTTTTTCATTGAAAGATAGACCGGCCGTGTTCGTCAGCTTTTGCTGGAGTGTCTCTACCTCTTGCCAGGAAGGGATATAGTCTAAAAACTTCTTTACCCCTTGCTCGATATACGCTACCTGCCTCCCTGCGGACAGCCTCACCTCCTCCACCCAGGGCGACAGATGGAGCACGGCGTCCAGGATGCCCCATCCATATGTGGAAAAAGCTAGCCCCTCATAGGCGTTTACATGGGGAAGGATCTCTTCTTTTACAGGACGTCGCAAAACCTCCTCAAAATAATGCTGCAGCCGAAGGATGATATGGCTGTGGCTCCTGCGGTCTCCCTGTTCGGCCAACGTCAAGATTTGCTGCATCTCCATCTTTTCTTCCCGCGTGGAGCCAAAGTGATTCAAATAGTCCCGGGCCGCCTGCTGAACATCCTGAATGGTACGGATATCGGCGGCGGTCCATTTCCTGAGCGTCTTGTTCATTGGTAGACGACCGCTCCTTTGACCGCTTTTTCGGCGTGCAAGATAGCTTGCAGCCCCATCACGTAAGGTTTGGGAGGAAGAAACTCCTCGACGAGAACACTGGATGTCCGATGGGACTGGCTTAGCCGCTCACCTGGTATATGCGGAACCACTCCGTACACGGAGATGCCCTCTCCAATGCGATGGGCCTGTCCTTTCTCCATGTGGCTCAGCATGACCTGGCATTCGATCCCGCGCACCTCCCAGTTCTTTATCCAGTCTTTTGCCGCCTCCATGCTGAACGGGTCCGAACGGACAAAAAGCAGATTGCGGTCCGCTGTATGCATGAATCTCTGCAGGGCCTCCGTCTCCGGGAAGCCGTATCCCCAATCCACGTAGATGTAGTCAAATTGTTCGCGCAGCGCAGCCATCAGATTGGAAACCTCTGTGCTTTTCCAATTGCTTGTCGCATTTGCATAGAAAAGATTCGAGACGTGGTTGTGCTGCTTGCAGACCTTTCGCCAGTCTCTCCGTTTGGCTGTTCGAATGTCCAATAAATCAGGCCGAAAGAGGCTGACTTGGTGCTGGCCCAGTTTGAAAAAACGAGTCAGATCCGGTTTGTGGACGTTCATATCCAGGACGAGAACCGCTTTTTCCGGGTGTTCTTTTGCCAGCAGGATCGGGTAGTTGATGCAAAACGTGGTGATGCCGGCTCCCCCATGGCTGATCAAGGCGTAGATCAACCCGCGTTTTTCCGCATTTTCCACGGGAATCTCTTCTTCCTGACAGTCAAAAATATGCCCGATGTCCCTTTGGATTTCCTTTTGCGAGAGGTGGGCCGACAGTACATACACGCCGGCAAGACCCGCCCCTTCTACGACTTCCTTAATCAAATGCTCGTTTTGATAGAGGGGAACAATGACAATGGGGGCCTCGGGCGGCAAAGACTGTTTCACTTTTGGCAGCCACTCCCAGGCGGGCATCTCAAACATTTCAGAAAAAACGACGGCCGCTTCTGGTTGATAGCGCTCAGCCAGCCGAAAGAAATCGCCGGCGGACTCAGAGACGAGCACTTGGCATTTGCTTGGCAAATACGTGTGAACCAAGGATTTGACGGGATAGCAAACGATCGTCTTCATCTCGTAGTCACCACCTCCGGACTTGATAGTTGACCAATTTGGACGACACCGTACAGGAAGGCTTCGCTGATTGCGGTAAACTGCTGGTCGCTGAGATTTAATCCGATAAAAGACGCCAGGGCTGTAGGCTGAGAGCGGTAGTCCTGATAGCGTTTTTCTCCGTTCAGCAGCGGTCTTTCCCGGGAACCGTTGAAGATGGCATCCATGTGATCGGGAGCGGGAAGGGGATTGGGCTTAATCGAATAAATTTCGCTCCCATTGCTGTCCCTGACGGTCGCTAATTGGGTTGTAAACAACAGGTCTGCCGTCCCATTGCTCTTATGAAAATGACTGGGCTTTGGCAAATGCTCCAGTTCGGCGGGTGATTTATACGTCACCCACACCTTGACGTAATCGCCCTTTCTCAATTCAGTGACAGGGTTGAAAAAGGTAAGCGGAAATTCATAGCGAGCCTTCCCTTTTTCCGGGAGAAGCTGGTCATCCGTCAGTTTTCGCTGGAGCAGCTGCTCGCCGGAATAGAGTATCTGTGTACTCCTTTTGCCAATTACCATTTCGAGATCGCTGATGGAGTCGGGCAAAATTTCGTCGACTTCTTCCTGTACCAGAACCACATCTGCCCGAGTGATCGGTTCGTAAGGCAATATCTCCTTGCCAGGCGCGACCTTCACCACCGGGGCGTACAGCCGCTCTAAAGCGAGCGCCTCAATGTAGCGGGTAGCGAAGTAAAAGCATGAGCCTGCCAAAAGAAAAGAAATGATGCTAATGATGAATAAGGTCTGTTTTTTCATAGCGCTCTTCCTTCTTCGTGATTGGAAAAACTGGGCTTATCGCCTCGTCCCATAGCGAAAGCCATCGTTTTTCTTATCCTTCCATCCTTGATCGCTTTCGCGAGCCTACACTTTTTGAAAGGATAAAAGCGAGGCAAGTCCGCTCTCTTCCTCCGGATACTGCTCCAAAAAGAGCTTGGCTTTCGAGTGGGCCGAAAACGTCTTTTCCCCGTCAAAAAGCGGGACGACCTGGTCCACATGAACGGGGTTCTCTTCATCCCAAAGAGAAAGAGTCCCTTCCACTTTTTTCATGATTGCGGAGCGGTTCCATTTTTCGCTCCATTTATTCGCAATGATTTTTATTCTAAAGTGATGATGTCGCCACCAGCCCGGCGGTTCTTCGGTGACGATCGTCCGGGTGAGTCTCGCTAAATCGGTATCGATCACGACCCATATTTCATCGACCAAACCCAGCAGCCTGTCTACCTGCTTGACTCGCCAGCTTGAAGAGAGATCCACCAAGACAATCGAACTCTCTTTGCTCAATCGAAACAGCCAGTCCGCATGATCGTTTTCTGTAATGGCTTGATTCATAGTCATGGGAGCTTCTACATGGATGCGAAGACAATTGTTTTGCACGAGGAGAATGGAGGTAGGTGCAGTCGAATGTGGTGTAGAATCCGTTACTCTCCGTTCGACGTCGAGAGCAAAGTAGGTATATGATATCGTTCCGGGCAGCTCGCCAAGGCTGACGGATATGCCCTTTCCTGCGAGGGCAAAGGCGATGTTGCCGGCTAAAAAGCTGGCCCCCGCCTGCGGATACAGACTGAGGATCGCGATGCTGCGCTGAGTCTGCCTCGGAGCATCTGCGGTCTCATCTGCGGTTGTCAGCTTTTCTTTTAACGCTTGGAGCAGTCTCTCCTCGTCCTGCGTACGTGAGATCTCTCTTTTCTCCAGTTCGCGGAACTGGCTTACAAACCGATTCACCTGCTGGAACATTTTCTAACCTGCCTGCGAGTCTTTTTCATTTTGCTTAGCCCACAGGTATTTCTTGAACTTTTCCAGCATTTCGGCGATGGTCAGCGTCTTGCGATGATAGTAGTAAATTTTGCGCAGCCTTTCCCGCTCCTGATGGGTCAGATGGGGCTTCACCTGTCTCACCATCTCCTGCAGCTGGGCCAGTTCAGCATTGTTGGGACGTCCTCTCCTCGGCGGCCTCGCAAAAAGCTGCTGCTGCTGTTTGCAAAACGCGTGAGGCTCTTCCAACAGCCACATGTCCACCAGCGTGCCGATATCGGCCACTGAGCGGATCCCCAGTTTCATCAGGTACTTATAGTAAGCCGGGAAGTTCTGCTCTCCTGTCTGCCCTCTTTGCCAGCGCCGAAAAAAGCCAGCCGGGGCGGTAAGCATCTTGGTCACATCGCGGACGAGCTGATCGCGGCTGCCGGATTGATACCGTCCGACCGTATCCTTTACGAGGGCAAACAGGACATCGTGATAGCCGGCCTGTCCCTCTCCACCGCCATTTGCCTGTCTGTACCAGTTCTCCACGGCTCTGTCAAAGTCACTGCGGCAATTGGCCAGCTGGATTTCATCCAAATGCTTGTAGAAGTAATCGAGCCCATAAGCAGATACGACTTCATCCTGATACGGACCGAAAACATACGCAATAAAAGTCTCTTTCAGCTCCAGTACAGAAATCAAACGACTTGTCTGTTCATAGCAGCGGTTCACCAGCTCTATTGCGCTCTTTGCCAACATTTGAGATTACCTCCAATATTTTACATATTTATACATCAGTAGACATTTTGCTACATCTTACACCCTTCGTCAAACCATTTTTTCCGGCAATAGGGGCGCCCGCCCTGTACGCATCCGTACGAGGCGGGCATGGGAGTCTACTCTACGAAAAAGAAGAGTTCCTCCCCGGTCGCGAGCAGAAGGGCGATCCTTCCCCCGCGCTCCATGACGGTTGGAGCATTCTCCATTACCACGATCCCGTCATTGAGGATGATTCTCTCTCCAAACTGAGTAACGGACTCAATTCGGAAAGTTCCCTGGGGCATTCGGTCCACTGACAAATGCCTGCCAGGCTTGTGCTTTTGGTAACGCACGAGGCGTCCCAAAAGAATTTCCACTCCTGTGGAGCGGTCTTGGTGAGCTTCAACTGTTGCCATTTGCAACTCCTCCTTTTCTCACCAATCTTTTACGGCCGTTTCATATGCTTATAAGCGAATGAAACTAACTCTACCGTAAAAAAAGACAGCGCACCGACGCAAATAAATTTCATCTATCCTCCCACAGGCTTGGGACCGCCAGCTCCGGATACATATCGGTGATCATGTCAAAGGGAGAAAAGTACAGGGTGTCTACGAGAATCTTCAGCTTGTATTTTCGCAGCAGAGCGTATGCCCGCTCGGTCTTGCCAAAAATCTTGGGCAAGTCCCGCAAATCGTCCACCTTCATCAATTCCCGGCACATGTACTGAAAGCAGACCTTGGCGCGCTCCTCCCCTTTGACGCTTTGAAAATACAAGGGGGGAAAATGGCGGCGAATACCCTGCAGCACCTCCTGGTACACCCACAAAATTTTTTGCTCCTCTGTCGGCTTCGGCAGGTACGGATACGCATAATCGACCAAATAGTAAACATCCTGTGGTTTTGCTTCGATCGGCGGCTCCACGTACTCCCGGATGAGATGGAGCTTCAGCTCCTTCACATCCTGCATGCTCAACAGCTCTCTGGCCTGTTCCGGCGTCCACATTTTTACTTGTTCGATTGCGTAGCGAATCACCAGCTGCACCTTTTGTTTGCGGTACTGCATATCCTCAAACTCGTACGGCGAAAAGCGCTTTTGCGTTCCTCCCAATATACGCTTGTACCGCTCGACGATTTTTGACGGCACGACTCACTCACTCCCACACCATTGGAATTTGAATTTGAACCCAAATTACCATAGGTGAATAGGACAAAAATAACAGGAATGACAGAATCAACCAAACTAAAAGTCATACACCCCTGACTGCGATACTCGGCTGAATCTTCCTTTGGCCTCCCCCCAGAAATGCGGCAGCTTTTGTTTCGCCTCAATTTCCACGTGATAGATGCCCTGGCCGTACAGCTGTTTCCTCTCTCCCCGCTGGTGGATGACCAAAACGGATTCCGCCTGCTTCTCAATGGCCGGACTATTGAAGCGCCACAAAAGCTCCGCCTCCTCCCGGGCCCCGCGGACAATATCCGCCTCATAGCGCAAGGCATCCTGTTTGGTTGCAAATAAACGCGTTTGTTTTTCACCGTTATGGTCCCAATACTCCCACGCCCCGGCGGCTCGGGCTCCCTTTGAGATGATGTCCGCCGTCTGCTGCACCCGCATGTTGGCGAGATTGACCTGGCCCAGCACCAACAAAATCGACAGCAATCCGCCCATGCAGATGAGAAAAAAGAGCGCGGTCATGGTCATCGTCCCGCGCTCCTCCGTCAGCTTTTTCCCCATCCGCTTATCGCTCCTCCTGCCTCTGTGCTTCAATAGCCTGACTCCTTTCTGGCGTTTTCGATCATGAGATGGTAACTTTCTTTCAGTTCATACGGAGCTCCTGAGGCCAGCCGTTTGAATTGCATCGTGGCTTCGGCCTCGAAATGATTCCCTTTTTTCCATCCCCCGTGCACATACAGGCGGATGCCGCTCTGCGTCATGCCGATCCCCTGCTGCAGTTCGGCTTCGCCCATGCGGATCGCGTGGTATTCGGCCAGGCCGTAATTGGGCTGAACGGCGGCGATTCGTCCGGCCTCATAGGCTGCGGCGAGCACCTTCTGCCGGTTGTACAGAATCGAGAACTGATCAAATGAAAAGATGAACAGCAGCCAGAGAAGCGGAAGAACCAGAATGAGCTCCAGGATCTGGCTGCCTCGCTCATCGCGGATGCAGACGAGCCATTTTCTCCGCATAGGTTCCTACCTCCAGAAAAACAACTGAACCAGGTACGCTCCCAAAAGAGGGACGGCATAGGGAAAGGAGAGCGCTGAATGTGCGGTTTGGGGGAGCCAAAATTGGCGATGCGCGATCCACCCCATAAACATGATCTTCAGATTCTGGCCGAGCCTTCTCCAAATTCGCGGCAAACAGAACATGACCAGGAGGCAGACTCCGATCGAGCAGAGAAAAAACAGATAGACGTCACCCCAACTGCTCCACGCTCCTACTGCCATGAGCAGCTTTTGATCCCCCATGCCCATTCCTCGAAGGGCAACCGGAAGAACCGTGAGCAAAAATCCCCCCGCCATCCCGGTCAAAGCTGCCCACCCCGTGCCCGCCAATGATTGGTAGATCAGCCCGGCGGCCATGACCGGAAAGGTGATGAGATTGGGGATGCGGCGGTACCGCCAGTCAAAAAAGGCCGCCAGTCCCAAGAACACAGGCAAGACCAGATCCGTCATTTGCTGATCATCGTCTCAATCTCTTTCAGTCTTTCATTCTCTGTCTCACCCAGGTTCTTCAGCGTAGGAACCAAGAGGATCAGGACGACCGCGATGATAATCACCATCTCCACAATCGTCACTCCGTCTTCTTCCTTTACAAAGCGAGCCAGGTAATTCGATGCCCATGTCATAGCCAAACACTCCTTTCAGTGGGTTATCTCTACCTTGTCAAAAGACAGAGGGCTCCGCAAAAAAACTTAGAGCCTGTCTTCGATCCCGATAAAGATCGGACCCATCACCAGAAACAGCAGGGGCACCCCCATCAGCACGACGATAAAAGGGAGCAGGCGAATGTTGAGCCGGTTCATGTGATCCGATGCCTCATCCTCCTGCTGACGCACTTGCTCCTCCACCTGCAGCGCCAGCATCTGCGAGATGCTCACCCCTTTGCTCATCGCTTCGTTGATTTCCATGGCGATGGCGGAAAGGGAGTCCACGCCCCATCGAAAAGCCATCTCTTCCAATGCCTTCCGCCAAGTGCCAAAGCGCTTTTCCTCCGTTTCCAGCCTGGCCAGCTCGCGCCCCAGCCTTCCGTCAAAACGGCGTGCCGTCTGCTTCACCGCTGCCTGTATAGGCATGCCCGCCTCCACCAGCGATTGCACGATACTGAAAAAGATCGGCACCTGCTCACGCATTTCCGCCTTAGCCTGCTTATCCAGCCACTCCAGCAGCAGGGTGGGTAGGAGAAAGAAAAAGACAGCTCCGATCAAAGGGAGCGAAAGCTTGGCACTCCATGCTTCTCCCGACGAAAGGCGAAGGGATGCCTGGATGATGACCGCAAGCAGAATGATCCCGCCGAGTGCCTTGGCAGCGGCCACCTCCGCCAGTGTATAGCGCAATCGCAGACGGTCGAGCACATCCGCCGTTTGCATCCGGTTGATTCCCGTCATCCGGCAGATGCGCTCCAGTGCATGCTCGTGTTTTTCCAGGTAACGTACCAGCTTCCAACGAGATGGAACCTGGCCAAATGAACGGTCCCAATGAGATTTGCGCTCTTGCTCAATCCGCCCCAGCAGAGTGGGAGGGGGATCGACAGTTACACGTCCCCGGCAAGCCGGAAGGCCCCAGAGCAAAACAGCGAGACCCGCCAGCATCGCCAGTGCGCCAAGTACGAGCAAGGTATTCACCCTCCTTTGTGGATCCCTTTTCGGGCAAGATGGCGGATCACTTCTCCGCCGATCAGGATAGAGCCCAGTGAGGCGAGAACAGCCAGCCGCCCGGACAGCGTCGCGATCAACGGTTCGAAATGATGGGGATTGTTTGCGTAGAGGGCCACGATGAAGACGAACGGCATCAGGCTGAGGAGGTTTACCTGCGCTGTGATCTGCGCCATGGCAGCTCGCTGTCTTCGCAGAGACTGCTTTCTCCTCAAAATGGTGGAGGCCGCTTGGTCCAGCGTCTTCGCCATATCCCCGCCCATCTCCCGCTGGATATGAACAATCGTCGCCAGATACCGCACGTCAGCCGATCCGGTCCGCTCATAAAACATGTGCATCACCCGCTCCAGCGGTACCTGTGCGCGCAACAGCTCCACTACCCTCGCGTATTCCGCTGTCACGGCTTCGTCCAGGTAAGGGCTTGCCGCCACCTGTTCAAATGCGTGCAGATAGGAGGGCGAGGTTCTCAGCGAGCTGGCCATTAAGCGGAGCGCTTTGACATTGTCCGCTTCGAATCGGTCTTTTCGCCTCGTTCCCAGCACGCTGACGGTCCGTTCTACGAAGAGAATGCCCGCCAGAAACGCCGGCAGGGCCAAGAGCCAGGACTGGAGCAGCTGCAGGGTGATCCCGAAAGAAACCAGTCCCAGGATAAAACTAAGGCCGATGTACGTATTGAGGCCGACGCCAGACCCGGTCTGCTGCAGCCTGTACTGCAGCTTTTCCCATGCGCTTTTCCGATCCCGCTGGAGCTGTTGGACGATCTCATGTGTCCCTTCCGGCCTCCGCTGAAAAACCGATTGCGGCAGCGCAGCCATGACAAAGCCGATCGCCAGGCCGCCCGCGATAAACATGCTCGCATCCACGAAAACGGCCCCCTCTACATCGGAATCGGGGTGGTAAAAAAGACGCGCTCCCACTCTTCCTGCCGGAGCCCTTTTTCTGCCCAGCGGCGCACCAGTTTTTCCGGACGGTAGCCGGTCCATTTAAACTGTCCCACCACCCGTCCATTCTTGACCCCCGTCGGTTCATAGACGTAGATGTCTTGCAGGTAGACACGGTCCGGATTGATTTGCCGCACGTTGCAGGCTTGCCGGATGCGCTCCTCATGGGATTGCCCGGTCCCGACGACCTCTGTGATGGCCACCACTTTGCGGCTGCCGTCCTCCTCGAACCGCTTCACCTGGACGATCAGATCCAGCGCCGACCCGATCATCAGGTTTCGCTCCGTGGTGCTGTAGGATTCCTCGGCTTTGGCGAACAGGATCGGCAGGGTGGAATCGATCAGGGCGCGCGGCGAGTTCGCGTGAGCGGTGCTCCAGCTGCCGGGATGATCAGTGTTCATCGCCCAGAGCATATCCACGATTTCTCCGCCTCGGGTCTCCCCGACGATGATGACATCCGGCCGCTTGCGCAAAGAGAGGCGCACGCAGTCTTTGATGGAAAAACCCCCTTTTCCCTCGTAGTTGGCCGGTTTGGCCAAAAAACGGCGGACAAAGGGATGCTGCAGCTTCATCTCCAGCACATCTTCGATCGTGATGATGCTGAGATGATGCGGCACATATTGAGAAATCAGGTTGAGCAGGTGGGTCTTCCCGGAGCCGGTACCCCCGCTGACAATGCCGGATGCCCGCGAGTACTCGATCGCCCACTTCAAGAAGGTAAGCATCGGTTCGCAGATCGATCCGTAAGCGAGGTAATCCTCCTCGGAAAGCAAATCGCGATGCTTGCGGATGGTCAGCATATGACCGTCGGGAGAGATCGAGCGATGCGTCGCCGCGACCCGGGAGCCGTCGGGCAACTGGGTGTTCAGCTCCGCTCTGGTTTCGTTAAACTCCCGTCCCATCGTCGCGGCGATTTGCTCCAGCAGGCGAAGCATCTCGTCTTCGTCCCGAAACATCGGGCTCTTTGGCACTTCCAGCCGTCCCGTGCTTTTTCGCTCGACGACCAGATGATCGTAGCGATGAAACATGATCTCGGTAATATCCGGGTCCTCCAGCAAAGGGTCGAGCGGTCCCCAGCCAGTCAGTGAGCGAATCAACCGCTCCACCTCCGCCTCCATCTGCACGGAGGAGAGAGGCGTGCTGGTTTCCAGAATCAGACGAATATCCCGCGACAGCTCTTGCAGGTAGGCGGGGTGCTCTTTTTCTTCCCATAAACGTCTGCCGTGCTTTTCCACGATCTGCGTGCGCACAGCCGCCTCTGCTTCAGGGGTGAGCCGCCGCTCTACTGGCGCGTGCTGCTTCATCAGCATGAGATCCTGCAGCGTCTGCGATTCCCGCGCCGCTTTTTTCGCTTCGGTCTGCAGGTCGATCCGCTCCCGGGCAGGTGTATGCATCCCCAGCAGTGTTTTTTTATGGAAACTCATGTTTATTTTCTTTCCTCCCCTCTAACTCTTCAGCCATTTCCACAGAGAAGTCCGTTCTTTTCCTTTTCTTTTGGGCGATCCTTCCGCTTCTTCGTCCACCGGAATCAGCGCCTTCCCCAGCGCTTCGATCGCATCCTTGGCGGCCAGCTTTCCGGGATGGAGCATGACCGGATTCCCTGTGTTGATCGATTTCTTTACCTCCTGGTCATCGGGAATCGCAAAGATTTTTTTGCTCGGATGGAGTTGAAAATAGGCACGGATCTCGTCCAGGGTAAACATCTCTTTGCGCTGCAGGCGGTTCATGCAGAGCTGAATCCGCTCCTCGGGGTAATCCGCTTCCCGCAAAAGCTTGAGGATTCGCTGAATGTTTTCAATGGAATCCACCACGGGATTGCCGACCATGATTACCTGTTCCGCAAAAAATAAGGCCTGGATGGTGGCATCAGTCGTATCCGGAGCGGTGTCGATCAGGATGAGGTCGTAGCGGCTGCGCTTGAGCGCATCGAGGATCAGATACAGGTGGTAGTCTTTGATTTCGAAGCTGTTGCGGATATCCCGGGGAGATGTCAGCACATGGAGTCCGCTTGCCTCATGGATCACGACATGTCGGTCTACCTCCTCCGGGGACAACTGCACGGCCTCGATGTAGGACTGCCATTCTTCCTGGCTCAACTGCTCGGGCTCTCTGCCGTGAGAGAGGAGCCAGTCCCGCAGCCTCCGATCGATATCTTGTACCCAGGTATAGATATTGGGGCTGCGCGGCAGGTTCAAGGCGGTGGCAAAGGTGCCCAGGTCCAGGTTAAAATCGACGGCCAGCACTTTTCTCGGGCTTACGCCGTCCTTTCTCTGTGCGAAATAAATAGCCAATTCGCGGGATAAAAAGGTTTTCCCCACACCGCCCTTTGGTCCGTATACGGTCATGAGCCGCTTTTTTGACGGAGAGAAGCCAAGCCCGGCCGAATACGGCGGCTCCGGCTTGGCTTCGGCAACCGCCGAGGTATGGGAGCTCTGCATCCCCTGCGGGCCGGCATGTGAGAGTCCGCCGCTGCTCCCATGGGCAGACAGTGCTTCACCGGTTGCGGTTGCCCCCATTGGGATCCCCATGCTGCCGTTGCCATGTCCGCCCATGCCGGTTCCGAAACTGCCGGCACCAGGTCCGCCCGCACCGATGATACCGGTTCCCGAGCTGTCTCCCATCATGCCTGCCCCTCCCGCTTGCCCCCTGCCCGCAGACAAGGGAGAGGAGAGCGATTGTACAGGCATGGAAGAAAGCTGCATCGCCAGCACCTCCAACTGCTCCGCCTGAACCGGTTTGCCCACTACCCACATGCCCAGATTCCGCCAAAACGGTTCCCACATCAGCTCTGCCGGCGTGCTGGCTGCAATAAACGACAGATGCGGATGTGCCAAACGGAGCTGCTGGCAGAGTACGCCTCTTTCGACCTCCTGTACGCTGCCGAGCAACACCAGGTCCGGCTTTCGCTCACCCAGTAAACGCCATGTCTCTTCAATCGTCGCGGCTTGTCCGCACACCTCCAGCCACTGGCTGTTGCTCAACTGTGCATAGAGGGATGGGCCGACAGCGAGATCACCGTCGACAATCAGCAATCTTTTTTTCACTTAACGCTCCTCCTCCGTCTCTCCCCAGCGTTTTTTCGTTTTGATCAGTGCCGCCGCGAAGCTGTGGTCACCCACTCCTGCCTCCTCCTCCCCCTCCATCACGGATGCTTTCCCCAGACGAATTTTTCCGTAGTGGAGAGCATGGGTAAGCAGGACAGCCTCTTTCAGCTGCAGCGAAAGGGTGACGGCCTGCAGCCTGGGGAGATCTCCTTCCCTTTCTCTTTGCACGCCAATCACCGGCATATTGCGCAAAAGCAGCCCGGTATGGGCGCCGCTGTCGTCCTCGAACGATGCGTATACGTGCACGCGCTCGCCTACGGCTACATGGGGATGAACCCCCGTCACGTTATCGACCGGGATGCTGATGCCTGTCATCGACTCACCCAGCTCCCGGCCCTCCGGCACCATCCCCTCCTGCTCGATATCACCCGGCAAGAGCGGCCTGCCTCCCTCCACCCGGCGGGATAGGGGCCGATCCAAAAAGCGCGGAGCCTCCTCCCATGGAATCAAGCCGAGCGCCTCCGCAGACTGTCCGCGCGCGAGCCCGCCCACCTGAATCTCGCCCCGCTCCAGATCGGTTGCCGCCAGCCTTTCTCCGCTGTCTTTGGCCACATGTCCCCTGAGCTTGATATAGGCAAAGCTTTGCGGCTGCAGAAAATGGTAAGCCCCCGCCGCCACGCAAGCAGCTAGCAACAGAACGGCCACCAATCGCAGTGGATGAATGGACATCACGCTGCCTCCTTTCCCCGTTTTTGACAGCTTACCTAGGAGGGGCGGGACAAAAAAAGCTGTCTGCTCACCCTCAGGCTTTATGGGAAGGTGAAAATAAAAAAGCCCTACTCCGTCCAAAGAAGGAGATGGGGCTTCATAAGTTGTCTTGGAAAGCATCTTAATTCTTGGTGGTAATTGGTCCAATTGTACCTCCCCATAAAATGGAACAACTGTAAAATAAGAGGGTAATCTCTCTTTGAAGAAAGAAGCATGGTAGCACGATGTTAAATGTCGTAACTTGTAAAAAAGAAATAATTTACAATAAATGTAAAGCAAATTATCATTTCGGGGTGTAGATAAAAATTTCCAAATGAAGGTGAGTGAGGAAGTTGAAAAAGGCCATTGCATTGTTGTTTTCTTTATCAACTTTAACTGTTCCCGGATTTGCTTATGCTACAGAGGCTACTGCACATCTCGAACAAAAGATTGAAACGAAGGAGTTCTCTCAGCAACAAATCGCGGAAATCGATCAGCTGGCCGATCGGGTTTGGGTTGAGACTGGCGGAGACATCGATAAAGTAAAGCAATTTTATGAGTCAAAAGGTGTAAAACATATAAAAAGAGAAACCAAAATGATGACGTCTAATAGCCTCGACTCGAGCATTGGTGTTCAAGGCGGTGTAACAAACCCCGCCTATACGATCACTATGGATTTTTATCGAACAAGTGCCTATTATGTGAAGGTCATCGCAAACGTAAGTATTTCAAGCGACTATACATGGGAAAGTACCCCTGGGAGTTTAGATAAGCTTGTTGTGGCTTGGGATAAGGACATACAATTTCGGTCCTCTGACACTTATAATTTTTTGACTTACCGGGGAAATAATAAGTCCAACTTTGCGGCCAACGAAATAATGACACTAGCGAAAGCTCAACCTGATGCTATCGCCTATTCCGTAAAGGATGGATTAATTAATCTTGGTACGCTAAACGGAAGTGATTTCGTTACAAAAGCGTATTGCAACATTACGCTCGGAGATCCCAAAAACGCTATTGGTACAGGACCTTGGACCACTTATTATGCAGACTATCTTCACACTTACGGAAGTACCTCCACTGCCCTTGGGTGGTCTATTGGATTCCCAAGTGGAATAACAGTTACGAATTCCTCAACGACAACAGAAAACTACAAAGAATATGGCAGTTATTTAAATCAATACGGACCGTAAAAACTGACATTCAGGTGTTCAATCTTCAATGATTGACACCTTTCTTACGTTCATCCAACAAGCGAGGTGTTCCCATGTTCAAAAAAACCGCAATCTTACTGCTGCTGTCTGTTATGGCGGCCTTTGCCATAAGCTCCTGCACTCCTTCCGACGATGCTGAGAATACACAGCGCGGAGCCTCCCACCTAGCCGAGGTCAACCGTTTGCTCCAGCAAGAACTGGAGAATCGCCTGGAGTCCCTTCAGTTTTTATCAGTCGACCTCCAATCTCTCGGCACGGGACCGGCAGACGAGAAGCAAATCCGCTTTTTACAGGGGAGGCTTTCGACCTCCAGACAACAATTGAACACATTGATCGACAACAGTTTCTTTTCTTTTGTCTCAGCCGATGGAAACTCTCATCGGTCTGTATCGTTGCAGCCTTATTTGTCGGAGCTATCCAGCGCGCTGGAGGTGATCGCCTCCCACGAGGAACCGATCACCTCTCGTCACATCCAAAAAATAAAGCAGGTATCCGATCAGGTGAAAGTGATCCAGAATGAACTGAGAACCATCGCCCAAGACCCGGATTTCTCCATTGACAATCATTACGACATTTCGGCGATGATCCAAAGCATCAATCGCATCAAAGAGACGGTAAAGGACTTCCGCTAACTAAGAGCGGTACGCATCCTCCAAAATCCGCCGATAATCATCCGCCGCAATGGTCCGCACATTGCTCGGCGTCGAGCCGTTTTTCATCGACAGCTCCACGATTCGCGGAAAATCCTCCTCGCGTACGCCGGGCAAATCCTTCAGCTTGGGGATGCCCAGGCTGCTCGTGAAGTTCTCGATGCCCTCAATCAGCTTCTCCACAGCCAGCTCGTCCGCGTCCGCATCCTGGGCAAACCCCATGTAGCGGGCCAATCTCGCGTGCATCTCCTTGTTTTCCGCGGCATTAAACCGCAGCACATGCGGCAAAAAGACCGCATTGGCTACGCCGTGGGGCGTGTCGTACAATCCGCCGAGCGCTTCAGCCAGACAATGGACCGCCGCTACATCAGCCGAGCCAAAACAGAGACCGGCGAGCAGGCTTCCCTCCAGCATCGCGTGACGGGCCGCCTCGTTCTGACCATCCGCATAGGCAACGGGCAGTTGCCCAACTGGGAGTGTATTTGGTTGAGGGGACGTTGGCAAGATGTTTTTTTAATTTATGCAGCCCCATAGGGGTTGCATAAATTAACTGCCATAACCTACATTTTTAGTCTGCCATAAACACCAGAGAATCCGCTGCTCGATGAATGACTTGACGATCTTTCTTGCCTGCGAATAGGAGCAATCAGCAATTCTGGATAGGTCTTTGACGGTGAGCGGAATACCTTTCTGCCCCCGCTCATTGTCTCCCTCAAGAAAGGTTCGTCCTTTCGCTGGCATAAGGTGTGATCTTCAACAAAAAACCAGCCTCGGCGAGTGACAGCTTCCTGAGCCGTCGCTTTGCCTTCTGGCTGGCTTTGATTTTAACGAATTTTGCGCTGCGGCCTGCTGGACGGAGAACCTTGACGATTTCGTCCGGACGTCAAAGCATTTTTTCCTCATAGAGTACCTCGCCCGTCTCTGAGTTATTAATTGACGCATTACATCTGTCACCATCACCTGAAGAGTTTCTATATATAGAGAGAAAGTAAGACAAAGAAATTGTAGTTAAGTTATATCTATTCTTATTACCTTAATAATGTACTTAATTCCTTAACACTATTCCGTAAAGAAGCTATATCTTTTTGCTCAAAGTTTTTGTAATTTAGTTTTGTAACTATTAGGTTGGCGACTTCAATATCATTTTCCAGGGCTTTCTCAAGATTACTATTACTCATGTTTAATGCCTCACTTAGAATATAATCTTTTAGATGTATTTCCATTTGACTAACTCTTGAATCTATTTGATCTAGGCTGATATTATGATCAGCAAAGATTAATGAAAGGTGCATTAGTCCACTTTTAGCATCTCTAACCTTGTAATATGTATATATTAGTTTATCTAGTTTATCTTTTTTTGAGGTAATTAGTAAGGCTTCACGCAAATCCTGATGGTATTCTGTTAATTGACGATATTGTGAAACAGAAAATTTTAATGTTGGATTATTGTCTTTTTTAGGTACTAAATATCCCCCCAAAAAAGCTACCAATATTAGAAAAACGAATAAAAAATATTGCTTTTTCATATTTTCCCCTCTCCAACAGTATCCAGGGCAGTAGAACTGCCCTGGAAGATTCATTTAATACCCGTAACTATAATGATTGAGTGTATTTAAATGATTAAAGGAATATGTTAATCCACTACTCTGAAGCTTCATAACATATTTTATCCTTGTTATAGCTTCAACTCGATGTTTAGAACCTCTGGACCAAGCATCATCCTGGTATTTGAATTCGGAGAAAAACCCCCTTGATCTATCTTTATATGCATTGGAGGATGATATAGTGCTTGGAAGGTCAGTGTTTCCATTTGTATTGTTTTTCCAAGAACTATAACTTGTAAACCATTGTGTAACGTATGCGGATGATCCGTAATCTCCTGAACTATTTGGAGAACTTGTACTAAGTGACTCTACTTCTGTCACAATTGAAAACACTGTATCTAACAGGAATGAAGCCCTTTCAAGTCCTATTAATTCCATTAATCCCGTTAGAGAGCCAAGGCTTACTTCGCTTAGTTGGTTTCTTGGACTAATCCTATAAATATGAGCGTAAGCATCACCTTCAGGAATTACAAATTGATTTCTGATATATTCTGGATATACTGTTCCTGGAACAGCACCATACTCTCTTTGTACTCCTAACGTATCTGTAAAGGACCTTACATATTCTACTCCTGTAGGTTGCTGATTCCAGTGAGGTGTAATTGCGTACGCAACAAGAACTGATGCACGCTCTCCTTTTGATGTAGTACCAACCGAAAATAATCTTCTAGTGCTATCATATGCGAAGCCTTCATAAGAATCTATATACATTGCATCTACATAACCATCGTTATTTAAATCGTTATCAAATGCCTTTGAATAATTTGGAAAACTACTGAAGAGAAGTCCAGCAACTAAGCTGAAAAGCGCAATTTTTTTCATGTTTTCACTCCTCAAATTTTTTCTCTTGCCAATCAATATATTCATCAAAAACTTCACCAAAGGCTAATGCAGCCGGGTCATCAGCCAATGCGTCATCTATCCCTATCGTAACCAAAGTTTTGTCTTCCTCGGGAATTGTTGTTACCGTAAATACAGCTGGAACTTCTCCTTCTTCTGTTTTTACGGTCCCTTCGAGAGATCCGTTATAGAAGTAACTTCCACTTCGAGTTTCTTCCACATAAATCAAGTCTTTGAACTCGTATTTATATTCATTTCCATCAATAAACAGGCTACCCTTTCCAGTTGCCTCATACTCTGTTGGTATGCCTTGACCTTTTATTTTGTGCTTTTTGATCTTCATTTTCAAATCGAACCGGTTAGAGCTTTCGTCAATACTAGAAAGTGACCTATTGTTTTTCTTAGGAACCATTTTAAAATGTTTTTTTATCCCCTTTTCAAATTGTTTGTCTGCAGGTGATGAGAAATACTCTACCTTAACATCCACATTTCTTTCTGCGGACGGTTTTGCACCAACCATTACCACAGATGACACTACTAGTAACATTAACGCAGATAGTGTAATCAACTTCCTCATAATAACCCTCCCATTTTTTGTTGAATATGAGTATATTATACAGTTAATATAATTTCAAACAAATTACTTTTTTAAAAAAATGTATCTTCTTCATTTTTTTAAACCTTACTATTAACACCGAGCGGGGAGGGAGGTTACTTCTCCGAGGGCTGCGCCTCCATTTTCCGCCGCCATTCTTTGTTATTTTTTCTCGTGATATGCCTATACTTAAACCAGTTCTCCGTCTGCATTAGCTATCATGATTGAAACAAGATTCATTCCCATTCGTTTTCACCTCAACAAAAAAGACACCGCGATGGGTGCCTTTCAAATGATTTATTTGTAATGCGATGTCGTGAGTATAACACCTGTCCCTTTTGACTCTTTAATCTTTCCTTTGATCTCAATCTTTATTTCTTGGGCAGTCTCAATGTCAACTTCAAACGTGTTGATTTCATTCGCTTTGATTGGCTTGTTGAGCAATTCTTTTTTATCATTCAATACTTGAATAGTTGCATGATCTGTCCCCGTTACCCCTAACTGCAGCACAAGTTTTTGGTATTTACCGGCTGGCTGTAGGGTTATATGATTACCGCCTACAGTTATCGTTTCCATGTAAAAGACTTCCTTATGGTCAACCGGGACTGATCAAAGCTTTTTCACTGATTCCGCTCATAAATCAACCGCAGCCCTTTGAGCGTCAGCTCCCGGTCTACGACATCGACACACTCCGCCTCGTGGCCAAATAGGGGAGCCAGTCCGCCCGTAGCCACGACGGTGGGATCCGTCCCGTATTCCGCCCTGATGCGGCGGACGATACCTTCCACCTGGCCGACGAAGCCGTAGAAGATGCCTGACTGCATGGCGGTGACGGTGTTGCGGCCCACCACGGAGGGCGGTTTTGCGATCTCGATCCGGGGGAGCTTGTCCGCCCGCTTGAACAGGGCTTCCGTCGCGATCCCGATCCCCGGGGCGATGGCTCCGCCCCAATACTGTCCCCGTTCGTCCACGTAGCAAAAGGTCGTCGCCGTGCCGAAATCGACGACGATCAGGGGCGTTCCGTACTCATGGATGGCCGCGACCGCATTGACGATCCGGTCGGTGCCTACCTCGCGCGGGTACTCGCATTTGATATTCAGCCCCGTCTTGATGCCGGGGCCGACTACCAGCGGCTTTTGCTTGATGTATTTTTCACACATCCGCTCAATCGTCAGGTTGATCGGCGGCACCACAGAGGAAATGCTGATGCCGTCCACATCGGACAGGGACAGGCCGACGCTGTCGAACAGATTGCGGACGAGCATGCCGTACTCGTCCTCTGTCTTGTTGCGGTCGGTCGCCACGCGGAAGTGGTGGCGCAGCTTGTCCCCCTCGTACAGCCCCATGACGATATTGGAATTGCCGATATCCATCGCAAGCAGCATACAGGCCACTCCTATCGCTTCCGGGTATTGAGGTCGAGGCTGATGTCCAGCGCTTTGACCGAGTGCGTCAGAGCCCCGACGGAGATGACATCGACGCCGGTCCGGGCGATTCCGCCGATCGTCTCCAGGGTCACGCCGCCGGAGGCTTCCACGACGGCCCGTCCGCCGATCAGGGCGACCGCTTCGGTCATCTCCGGAATCGCCATATTGTCCAGCATGATAATGTCCGCGCCGGCGTCCAGCGCCTCCTGCACCTGTGCCAGCGACTCGGCCTCCACCTCGATCTTCATCGTGTGGGGGATGGCCGCGCGGGCTGCGGCGACGGCTTCCGCTATCCCGCCCGCCCCCTTGATGTGGTTATCCTTGATCATCACGGCGTCGTAAAGCGCATACCGGTGGTTATGACCGCCGCCGACCCGCACCGCGTATTTTTCCAGCATGCGCAGGCCCGGCGTGGTTTTGCGCGTATCGACCACCCGCGCTTTGGTGCCCGCTACCGCGTCCGCGTACTCACGGGTTCTCGTCGCGATCCCGGAGAGGCGCTGCAGGAGATTGAGCGCCAGCCGCTCGCCGCTGAGAATCGAGCGGACCGACCCGCTCACCTCGGCGATTTGCTCTCCTTTTTCCACCCGGGCTCCTTCCTGTACACGAGCCATAAAGGACAGGGACGGGTCTACCGCCGCAAATACCTCCGCCGCCACCGGCAGCCCGGCGATAATTCCCGCTTCCTTGGCGTACAGAATGCCGACGCCCTCTTCCGTCTCGGGGATCGTGCTCATCGTCGTCACATCTCCGAAGCCGATGTCCTCCTGCAGCCAGTCTTCTATTTTTCGTTGCAGCTCACGCTTATTCCACATCGTACTGGTCACACTCCTCATGTACACCCTGATCGATCGTCTGGATGATATGCTTGCGCCAAATCAAATCGTCTTTATTGGGGAAATCGTTGCGGTAGTGGCCGCCGCGGCTCTCTTCCCGCAGCAGCGCTGCCCGTGTGGTCAAGACCGCCGCATTCAGCAGGTTGAGGAATTCAAACGCCTCCATCTCCTCATGCTCATAGGCGTAAAAGCGCTGCATGCGCTCCAGCTCCTCCAAGGCCTTGCGAAGCCCCTTTTCCTGCCGCTTTACCCCGACGTGGCGCAGCATCAGCTTTTGCAGCTTGACCCGCTGCTCCCGGGTATTGACGAAGCGGTGCACCCGGTTCTCCGCGCGAGCCTCCACCGGACGCACCTCGGGGGCCGGGGGCAGCTCGCGGATCCGCTTGACGATGCGGTGCCCGAAGACGACTGCCTCGGACAGCGAATTGCTGGCCAGCCTGTTTGCCCCGTGCACGCCGGTGCAGGATACTTCGCCGCAGGCAAACAGCCGCTTGGTCGAGGTCTCCCCGTTCAGATCGGTCTGGACCCCGCCCATGATGTAATGGCAGGCGGGAGCCACCGGAATCCAGTCCGTCACCATATCGAGGCCGTATTTCAGACAAAACTGATAAATCGTCGGAAAGCGGTGCTTGATCAGCTCCTCCGACTCATGCGTAATGTCGAGGTAGACGTATGCGGCATTGGTCCGCTCCATTTCGGAGACGATCGCCCGGGCGACGATGTCTCGCGGGGCCAGTTCTTTTTGCGGGTGGTATTTTTCCATGAAACGCTCGCCGCTCGTATTGCGCAGAATCGCCCCTTCGCCGCGGACTGCCTCTGAGATGAGAAAGCGCGGCGCTCCCGGATAGTACAGCGCCGTCGGATGAAACTGGATAAACTCGACGTCTTTGATCCTCGCCCCGGCCCGGTAGGCCAGCGCGATCCCGTCCGCCGTCGCGATCTCCGGATTGGTCGTGTAGCGGTACAGCTGGCCCGCTCCCCCTGTGGCCAGCACCGTTGCCTTGGCCTCCAGGAAAAAGCGCTCGCCGTCCGGCTTCATGACGATCACCCCGACACATTCGCCATCCTGGGTGAGCAGATCGATGGCAAAGTGATTTTCCAGCACCGTGATGTTCTTTTGTTCGCGCACCCGCGCAGACAAAGCCCGGACGATCTCCGCTCCGGTCGCATCGCCGTGGGCATGCAAAATACGGCGCTTGCTGTGAGCGCCTTCCTTGGTCAATTCATACCGCCCCTGGGCGTCCTTGTCGAATTCGGTGCCGTAGGCGATCAGCTCTTTCAACCGCTCCGGCCCTTCGTGCACCAGCACCTCCACGGCTTCATAAGAGCAGAGGCCTGCCCCCGCAATGAGCGTATCCTGACGGTGCAAGGCTGGCGAGTCCGACTTGGCCGTGACAGCGGCGATCCCCCCTTGTGCCCAGCGCGTATTGCTGTCATCCAACCCTCTTTTGCTGATCAGGACGACGTCTGTGTGTTCACTGGCTTGCAGGGCCGTGTACAATCCGGCGATGCCGGCCCCTATGACAGCTACTTCCGTTTTCCACCGGGGTAATGTTTGCAGATCAAAGTCAGTGATATAGCGGGGGATCATACCCATTGTCCCTTCTCTCTACCGATATCTATGTTTCACCCATTATATCAAATCCCCGCAGGGAGAAAAACGAGTACCATCCGCCAGCCGCAAATCGATAGAAAAACCCTTCCTGCCGCGGTGAAGAATGTGCAGAAAGGGCGCTCTATACGGAAAAGGATGAATGGCCGCCAAACTAAGAATGGGCAGACGCTGCTTGTGAACAGTCGGAGCAGGTGCCGTACACCTCGAATTTATGTCCCGTCACTTCAAAATCGGGCGGCAATGCGGACATGATGTTCATCGGACAGCCCGGCAGCGACGAGGTCTTGCCGCATTCCGTGCAGATGACGTGGTGATGGTGATGTCCGTCTACCGAACAGGCGAGCCTGTATTTTCCTTCCCCGTCCAGCTCGGTCTCCTCCAAAATGCCGAGCTCCACAAAGGTGGAGATGTTGCGATACACGGTGTCAAAGCTGAGATTGGGGTAGTCGTCCTTGATTCGCTCCATGATATCCTTGGCTGACAGGTATCGCTTCTCCGCCGCACAGATGCGGATCAGCTTTTCCCGTTTGCCTGTGTATTTGTATCCCTTTTCCTTCAATATCTGCAACGCTTCTTCTACCTTCATCGTTCATGCTCCTTCCCGCTATCATCGTAACATGGCTCTATGCGTGACTAGCGCAACAAGGTCTTGATCTTTTTGATTCCGAGTACAGTCAACAGGATCGTCACCGCTACCAGCACAATCGTGCCGCCGGAGGCCCAGTCCAGCAGATAGGCAAAATAGAGCCCGCTCAGGACAGAGATTTCGGCAAAGAGGATCGCGTAAAGAATCGTCTGGCGAAAGCTTTTGGCGATTTGCAGGCTGGCCGCTACCGGCAGTGTAATCAATGCCGAGATCAGCAGCACGCCCACGATCCGCATGGAGGCCGCGATCGTCAGCGCCACCAGGACCATAAACCAGAGATTGATCGAGCGGCGGGCGACTCCGGAGACGCGGGCGAACTCCTCATCAAAGGAAACGGCAAACAGCTCCTTGTAGATCAAAAACACGGTGCCGAGCACCACGGCCGCCACACCCAGGAGAGCATACAGGTCCTGGATGCTTACCGTCACGATTTTCCCGAACAGGTAGGCGTACAGGTCAGTGTTAAAGCCCTTGGCAATGCTGATCAGGACGGTAAACAAGCCCAGCCCTGTAGAGAGGATGATCGGTATCGCCAGATCCTGATACGATTTGTACACCTTTCGGAGGCGCTCGATAAACAGCGACCCCACTACCGAAAACAACATGCCGAAAAAAAGCGGATTCACGGCTTGAAACAGCGCCACCTTTTTGGACAGCAGCATCCCCGCCGCTACGCCCGAAAGCGTCACATGGGATAAGCCATCTGCCATCATCGACAGGCGGCGGACGATCAGAAAGGTACCGAGAATCGGACAGATCAGGCCGATGATTACCCCGGAGAACAGGGTATAGCGTAAAAAGTCATACTGCCACCAGTCAGCCAGCATGGGTATATTCCTTCTTTCCGTTCCATAGATCAATGATGGTGAGCCAGCATTTTGATGGAATCACCGTACATGTCCTGCAGGATTTTTTCATGGTTATGCGTAAAGTCATGAGCGGTGCCGTGGAAATGGAGCTTCCGCTGCAAGCAAGCTACTTTGTTGACCCACTGGGTCATGACGCCGACATCGTGGCTGACGATCATCATCGTCATGCCGCTGTCTTCTTTCAGCGAACGGAGCAGCTCATAAAACTGCTCAATCGACTCCTGATCGACCCCAACCGTCGGCTCATCGAGAATGAGCAGCTCCGGCTCGGCGACCAGAGCGCGGGCGATAAAGACGCGCTGCAGCTGGCCTCCCGACAGATTGCCGATCCGCTCATCCAGCTTTTCCGTAAGGCCGACGCGTTCCACCACATCCTCCACCTGCCGATGGTGCTTGGCTTGCAGGCGGCGGAACAAGCCGACTTTGCCGACCAGACCGGATGAGACGACCTCGCGCACGGTAGCGGGGAATCCGCCTGTGCCATGTGCCGCCTGCTGCGCGACGTAGCCGATTTTGCTCCAGTCCCGGAATTTGGACAAGGGCTGTCCAAACAGCTCCACTGTGCCTTTGGTAGCCGGAACGAGTCCCAGAAGCAGCTTCATCAGCGTCGATTTGCCCGATCCGTTTGGACCGACAATGCCGACGAAATCGCCGCGTTCGAGGGAAAAATTGATGTCCTCCAGCACGGTTTTGGTTTCATATTGAAAAGATACCGACGTAAGTTTGACGACAGTATCCGTCTGATGTGTCCGTTGCATGACGCCATCCTTCTTCCTTTAAATCGGATTTGTTCTGATTTAACAAATTCCATCGTACTACGATTCGTTAAAAATCTCAAGGAGTCAATATACCCGCATGGCAGGTTTGAACAAATGAGACGGAAATAGGCTCCGCTTACAGTGAGATTTTCCAATGGGCGGGCATCTTATAAGCCTGACTCTCGATCGAAAGCATGTACAAGAGGTCAAAATTTTTTCGTCATAAAAACCAAGCTGTCCCTGTGATGAAAATAACCAAGGGACAGCTTCGTTGCGTTTTCTTATTTCAGCACCGTGCGCAGCATCTCCAGATTCTCTTTCATAATCGAAAGATAATCTTTGCCCGCCTTTGCTTCTTCTTCTGTCAACCCCTCCAGCGGATTGAGCGTGCCCGTTTGCAATCCGGCTTCCTTGGCGATCACTTCCGCTACCTTTGGCGAGGCCAATGTCTCAAACAAGACGTGGGAAATCTGATGTTCCTTTACATACTCGACCAGTCTTTTCATATCTGCCGGCGACGGCTCATTGGCCGGGTTGATGCCGGAAATCGCCACCTGCTCCAATCCATAGCGGTGGGCCAGATAAGCAAAGGCACTGTGGGCCACCAGGAATTCCTTTTTGGACGATTGGCTCACCATATCGTGGAAATCTTTGTCCAACTGGTCCAGATCGGCTGCGAGCTGCTGGTAGTTTTTTTCGAAGATCTCGGCATGAGCCTTGTCTTTTTCAGCCAAGGCCGATTTGATTTTTTCCGCCTGGGCTTTCAACATAGTGGGATCGAGCCAGACGTGAGGGTCGGTATCGCCATGATGATGCTCCTCTCCATGTGCCTCCGCGCCCTCTTTATGCTCGTCATGTCCTGCCGCCTCTGTCCCTTCTTTATGCTCGTCGTGGCTCGCATCCGCGGCGCCTTCCTGATGGTCGGCATGAGCTTCCTTCGCCTCGCCTTCATGGCCGTGCTCGTGATCATGATGATCCGCAGCCTCCAACAGGGTGAGGCCTTCCGTGGTGTCCACGACCATCGTTTTGTTTTTGTCGAGGTTCTCGACCGCTTTCTCCAGCCACGCTTCAAAACCGCTGCCGTTATAGACAAAGATGTCAGCACCGGACAGAGCGACCATATCTTTTGCCGTCGGCTCAAAATCATGAGACTCTACGCCTGGCGGCACGATATTGATAACCTCGGCGTGTTCCCCGGCGATCCGCTTGGCAGCGTACTCCAGCGGATAGAGAGAGGTATACACTTTTATCGGAGCCGTCCCGTCGGTTTCTTGCGGGGCCGTCTGGGAGGTCTGCCCCGCTCCGCATCCAGCCAAGGCTGCAGCTGTCGCCAATCCGATCATGGCCAGCATCATTCTCTTCATTTCTCTTCCACTCCTCTTCCAATTCATAATGATTCCGATTTAATTTCTAACCGTTTTTCATTATAAGGGGAGTTGCCCAATAAGTAAATAGGATTAATTCCGATTTGGTCGTTTTTCTTCACAAAATCGGCTGCGTCATTGTGATATGATTACTCCTAAGGAGGTTTTGTCCAGGATGAAAAGGAAACCATTTCTCATGATCGGCCTGCTCGCCGCCCTTCTGGTCACGGGCTGCTCCTCTGCGGACAAGGCAGACGGCGGCCATGGCGGGCACCAGCAACACGCACCAAATGGGGATTTGCAGGAATTGACCGCTTCGGTGGATCTACTGCCCCGTTTTCTAGACAACCAGGACCCGCAAATTGTAGCCTCGTATAAAATTGCCGCGGCCAATCGCGAGCTCCTCAAAGTCATCCCTTGCTATTGCGGCTGCGGAGAAAGCGCCGGCCATCAGCACAACGGCAATTGCTTCATTAAAGAAGAGAAAGAGGACGGCTCCATCGTCTGGGACGATCACGGCACACGCTGCGGCGTCTGCATGGAAATCGCCGTCATCTCTGCCAAGCTGAAGCATGACGGCAAAACCGACCTGGAGATCCGCAATTTTATCGATGAAACGTATAAAGAAGGCTATGCGGAGCCGACACCGACTCCGATGCCCTCGTAATGGCAAAAAGCCCCCTTCCGGCTGTCCGTTGGAAGGGGGCTTATTCTCTTTAGTGGTCTTGCATTCGCGACAGGATGCCGCTCGTTAACAGATCCGCATAGGCCTTGGCTCCTTCGACGGTCAAGTGGACACCGTCTTTTGCGAAGTAGTGATCCTTGCCGGTGCTGGCGCCGTACCAATCGATCAGCGATATCGCCTTCGAACTGTCTGCCCTCTGCTTGAGTCCCGCATTTACTTCCCTTTCCCATGGCCTGGGGACGCGGGTATTCACCAGGATGATCTGCCGTTTCTCTCCCAGTGCCTCCAGGATCGCATCCATCTGTTTTACCGTGAAGGGGCCGTTGGAGCCCAACTCCAGCACGACCGTTTGGCCCAGCTTTCCTTCCGCTTTCAAGCGCTTTATGATTTCCAAAGCGTGTGACCACTGTCTGCCGATCTTTCCGTCGATCGTAATTCCCGGCAGCATTTCTTTCAGGGACGGCTCTGCCCCGAGCATCACCGAATCCCCGATCACGGTGATTCCCTTTCCGCTCCCGCGCACGGCCGTTCCGGCTGTGGCGGATGTTGAGCCGGTTGTTTGATGAGATGCGCCGGCGGGACCAGATGCGCCGGGCGTTCCGGCCGGTCCCGCAGGGTCGGTCGCTCCGTTTGCTCCCGGCGGCATTTCACCCGCACGGCTTGCTCCCTGATGCTGCTCCTGACGCGATGCTTGCTCTGTAGCCGGATGATTTCCTGACGGGTGATCCGGTCCATCGTCATCCGTATACGTACTGGCTGTGGCGATGGGGTAGAGCTGGCTCATGCCGGCAAAGACCAGGCCGATTACTGCCGCTGCGGCCGTAGTGAGCCAAGCGGCACGGCTTCTTCTCCCCTGGCCCGGTCTCACCCGCTCCCACAGCCGCTTCCATGTGCCGCGGCGAATCGGCTCCTCCACGAACCTCCAGGAGAGATCTGCGAGGATGACGCTTGCCGCCAGCTGCATCAGCGAGAGAGACAGATTCACCCCGCTCGTATTCACCGCTGGACTGGTGAGCACGATCACCGGATAATGCCAGAGGTAGATGCCGTAAGAGCGCAGGCCGATCCAGCGAAAGGGAGCGGCCCCCATGAATTTGCCCAGCCGAGTGGCGGGGTGGGCCAGCACAGCCACGACGATCGCCGTCACCAGCGATAGGATTACGAACCCGCCTTGATAGAGAAAAGGATCGTATTCATTGATCTTCCAAAACATCCCTAACAGAATGGCCATTCCTACAGCTCCAACCAGATCGAGACTCCACCGTCCCCGGGGGGATACGCGGTCTGACAGTTTGGCACTCGGCCATACCATCGCCAGTGCGGCCCCGATCAACAGCCCGAATGCCCGCGTATCCGTGCCGTAGTAGACGCGGCTCGGGTCCACACCCGGCTCGTATAGCAGCACCATCAGGCATGCGGATAGCAGCGCTGCTCCCGTGGTTACGGCAAACAGCATACCCCGCTTTCGGAAAAGGCGTATCCCGGCCATTAGCAGCAGCGGCCAGAGCAGATAAAACTGCTCCTCCACAGCCAGCGACCAGAAGTGGCCCAAGGGAGAAGGCGGTCCAAAACTCTCAAAATAAGAGACCTCGTGAAAGATTAGCCACCAATTACTCACGTACAACAAGCTGGCAAGCAGCTCCTCCCTGATCGCGATCAGCCGGGAGGGCTCCCTGATCAAAAGCCAAGCGATCACGGCTGCGAGCAGGACAAACATCGCCGGAAGCAACCGCCGCGCCCGCCTGAGCCAAAAATCAGCGAGATCGATCCGCCCGTTTCGTTTCCACTCCATGACAAGCAGATCGGTAATCAGATAACCGGACAATACAAAGAATACGCCGACACCCAGAAGTCCTCCCGGTATCCACTCAAATTGGAGATGATAGGCCACCACGGCCAAGACCGCCAATGCCCTAAGCCCATCCAGACCCGCCATATAGCGGCCCTTTCCCATGATCGGCTTAGGCATGCCCGCCACCTCCCCGAGCTGTTTGCACACATGCTGCTAATGCCTCTCGCTGCAGGTTATTCATTTTCTGTCTGCCTTCCCCTCAGGTTCACGTATTATGTATGTTCTCATTATAAAAAGCGCGGGAGCAAATGTGTTTACAAAATGTAAAAAAGCACGCATACACTTTTTCCCAAATTCGTGCGTTTCCTTACCTACGATGACGCCTTTTGGCGGAGATACGTTTCCTCCATTTGCACCCAAATTATTCTTTGCAAGAATCTGTGCGGAAAACAGGGGGAACCCATCCAAAAGTCACGAAATTTCACGCTTCAGCTACGGCGGTACCCCGTTTGTCTCCCAGATGGCCCTGCTCGCTCTCGTCCTCCGTGTATACCGGCGAAAAGACATGAGCCGGACGACCAGCACCTAAAAAAACCTGCCCCGATCCCGTATGGGAGAGAGAGGCAGGTTTTTCTCGATAGCCATTCGCTTGTTACGCAGGAGCGACCGCGAGCATCCGCTCCAGGGACGCGCGGGCCTTGTCAGCCACATCTTCGGGCACGTAAATCTCCGGCTTCATGTTTTCCAGCGCTTCCACGCATTTTTTCAGGTTGTTTACCTTCATATTCGGGCAGACCAGGTACTTGGAGGCAAAAATGAACGTTTTGTCCGGGCTGTCCTTTTCCAGCATGTAGCGCGTGCCGTCTTCCGTACCGATGATGAACTCCTTGTGAGAGGATTCACGGCAGTATTTCAGAATCCCTGTCGTGGAACCGACGAAATCGGCGAGCGCCACTACTTCCGGACGGCATTCGGGGTGAACGACGACCTCGGCATGGGGATACTGCGCTTTCAGGCTCATGATATCCTGCACGGACAGCTGGTCATGGGTGTTGCAATACCCTTCCCAGATGATCATTTTCTTGTCGGTAAACTGGGAGACATAATGCCCCAGGTTTTTGTCCGGCACCCAGATGATCTCGTCGCTGTCGATCGATTCAATCACGCGCTTCGCATTGGAAGACGTACAGCAGATATAGGTTTCCGCTTTCACATCCGCCGAAGTATTGATATAGGCGACGACCTTCGCATTTGGGTGCTGCGCTTTCAGCTTGCGGAGTCCCTCTACGTTGACCATGTCAGCCATGGGACAACCGGCTCGTTCATCCGGGATGATCACTTTCTTTTGGGGATTGAGAATTTTTGCACTTTCCCCCATAAAGTGAACGCCGCAGAACAGAATTACATCCGCATCTGTCTCTTTTGCCTTCTGAGCCAAACCAAAGGAATCTCCAATATAGTCAGCCACTTCCTGAATTTCTGGTCTCTGATAAAAGTGAGCCAGGATGATGGCATTGCGTTCTTTCTTCAACTGCATAAGCCGTTCGCGTAATTCAGCGTTCCGCTGGGCCTTTTTTTCTAACGCCAAGGCTTCCATCTGATATATCCCCCTACCTAGATGTCATAATTTAGGGCCATTGTAAGCCCATCCCACTTGCTTGTCAATGTATAGTCGCTGGAGAAGCTGCTTCTTTTACCCACCTGCGAGGATATGCTGTCGGATAAACTGCGCCACACCGTCCTCGTCGTGATGAGGCGCGATAAACCGGGCCAGCTCTTTGACCGCCGGAGCCGCATTGTCCATCACGACCGGAAAGCCTGCCTGCGACAGGGCTTCCCTATCATTCTCCGCGTCGCCGAACATCATCACCTGCTCCGGTGACAGCCCCCATTTTTTACAGAAATACGCAAGTCCTTCCCATTTGGAGACACCCTTCGGGATGACTTCGATGTTATGCCGGCCGGATGACGTGATTTCCGCTTCCCCGCTCCACTGCTCCAGCTTTTGCCGAACAGATAACAGCTCATCCGGGATGGGATGCCAGAAGAACAGCTTGACGACCCGCGTCTCGCCGGTCTTGATCCGCTCCATCAATTCTGCGAAGGGCGTAACGCGTGCCCACTCGTAAAAGGCGAATCGTCTCAGGGAAAGTCCTTCGATCGACGTATCGTCTTGGATTAACAGCTCAATGCGTTCCCTGTCTTCCTGAACCATCCAGCGATTGCTCTCTGTATCGTGGAGCTCATAATACAGAGGGATTTGCCTTAGTGTATGCAAAGCTTGCTGAATCATGTCCGCCGGCAAACTGGTTTCCTGAACCGTAGCCCCGTTTGCATCATGCACGGTTGCGCCGTTGCTGCATACATAGCCGTCAAAAGGAAAACCGTCGATTGGCAGGCAAGCAGACTTGTAGGTCCTTCCCGTCGAAATCACCAGCTTGCAGCCGCTCTCGCGAAGCAATCGACAAGCCTCCTTTGTGGCCTCCGTCATCTGTGACTGCTCATTCAGCAAGGTGCCATCCATATCAAACGCAGCCAGGCGCAGTTGGGAAAACAAGGCTATCTCCTCCTTCGCTTAAAAGAAAAGCGCAGGCTTTTATCCTCCTGCACCTTATTGCCAATTTGTTAGCGGGGCTTCCCCCTTCAATGTACCCCATTCGCCTGGGTTATTCAATATCGTAATGGCAAATCAGATACACTTGCAAAAAAGAGCACCCGAAGGCGCTCTTTTATTGTTTCTTCTCGTCGTTATTCGGATCAGCGTCAGTCGATTCCGTGTTCGCAGGCTCGGTCGTTTCATTAGCGTCAACCTTGCTCGCTTGCGTGCTTTCTGCTTCCTCACCTGCAGGAGCAGCCGCTTCACTCATCGTCGCTTCTTCCTTTTTTGACTGGATATTTACCACGACATCCTTGGTCGCCGGCTGAGGATCCAGCTTGCCATTTTCGATCAGCTGCTTGATCTGATCCGCATCAAGCGTCTCTACCTCAAGCAGGGTCTGCGCGATCAGCTCCAGTTGATCACGGTGCTTGATCAGCAATTCCTTACACCTGTCGTAGCACTCCGTGATGATGCTCTGCATTTCCTGGTCGATCTCATAGGCAATCTGTTCGGAGTAGTTGCGCTCGTGTCCGATATCGCGGCCGAGGAACACCTGGCCTTGATTGCGGCCAAACTGCATCGGCCCCAGACGGCTCATGCCGTACTCCGTGATCATGCTGCGGGCGATGGCTGTCGCGCGCTGGAAGTCGTTATGCGCACCGGTACTGATATCTCCCAGCACCAGCTCTTCCGCTACGCGTCCGCCAAGCAGGCCGGTAATCTTGTCGAGCAAATCGGTTTTGGTTGCAAAGAAACGGTCTTCCTTCGGCAGCATCACGGTGTATCCGCCCGCTTGACCGCGCGGGATGATGGTTACCTTATGTACCATTTCTGCATTTCTGAGGTGGTATCCGATGATCACATGACCAGCCTCATGGTAGGCGACCAGACGTCTTTCATCCTCGCTCACCACGCGAGACTTCTTGGCGGGACCGGCGATGACGCGGTCGATCGCTTCGTCCACCTCTGTCATGTTGATCTGTTTCTTGTTTTTACGGGCAGTGAGGAGCGCCGCTTCGTTCAGCAGGTTCTCCAGATCCGCTCCGGTGAAGCCCGAGGTACCGCGTGCGATGACATCCAGCTTCACGTCTTCGCCCAGCGGCTTGTTGCGGGCATGGACCTTCAGTACAGCTTCACGTCCCTTGATGTCAGGGCGGTCTACTGTGATTTGACGGTCAAAACGTCCTGGACGCAAGAGCGCCGGGTCCAAAATGTCTGGGCGGTTCGTCGCCGCGACGATAATAATTCCTTCATTGCCGCCGAAGCCATCCATTTCGACAAGCAATTGGTTCAGTGTTTGCTCGCGTTCGTCATGGCCGCCGCCGAGACCAGCTCCGCGCTGGCGACCTACTGCGTCAATCTCGTCGATAAAGATAATGCAAGGAGCGTTTTTCTTGGCGTTTTCAAACAAGTCACGCACGCGGGACGCACCCACCCCGACGAACATCTCCACGAAATCAGAACCGGAAATGCTGAAGAACGGTACCCCCGCTTCACCGGCAACCGCACGCGCCAGCAAGGTTTTACCGGTACCAGGAGGACCCACCAGCAGGACACCCTTCGGAATCCGAGCGCCCACTGCGGAGAATTTGCGCGGGTCTTTCAGGAATTCGACGACTTCCTCCAGCTCCGCCTTCTCTTCGTCCGCTCCTGCTACATCGTCGAAGGTAACGCGTTTTTTCTCTTCGTTATACAGCTTCGCACGGCTCTTCCCGAAGTTCATGACTCGGCTGCCGCCGCCCTGGGCTTGATTTAACAAAAAGAAAAACAGGATAAAGATGATGATGAACGGAATGATCGAGGTCAGGAATGTAAGCCAGATGCTGTTCCCCTCTTGCGGGGCAACCTCCACTCGCTTCATTTTTTGCGCGTCGATCTTCTCGTTGACCAGCTTGATAATATCCGATTCGTACAGCGGTACATTTGTTACAAACTTGGTTTCCTGTCCCGGACCTGCCGTTGCCAAAACGCCGTCCACCCGATAGGTGCCGCCCTCAGGGCGCAGCGTCAGCTCAGATACATTGTCGGTCAGCAGGTGTACCCGGAATTCCTGATATGTAAGTTTCCCAACCTTATCAGTACCGGAGAGGATAAAATTCACGATCCCGACCGTGACAAGAAAGATTAGTAGGTAGAACCCAGTATTTCGAAAAAAGCGATTCATTCCTTACCTCCTCTCACGAACAGACACTTTTCACATTTTACCATAAGAAACTGCCACTTCACAACAAACCTAGCTGGAGTATACTTCCGGCTTCAGCACGCCGATAAACGGCAAATTGCGATATTTCTCGGCGTAGTCAAGACCGTAGCCCACCACAAATTCGTCCGGAATGGTAAACCCGCTGTAGTCCGGCGAAATGTTTACCTTTCGGCGCTCGGGCTTGTTCAGAAGCGTCACGACTTTTACTGTCGCAGCCCTGCGATGGCGCAACAGCTCCATCAGCCGGCTCAGCGTCAGTCCGCTGTCCATGATATCCTCCACGACGAGAACATGCCGGCCTTCCACGGAGGCGTCGAGATCCTTCAGGATTTTGACCATTCCTGAAGACTCCATCCCGCTCCCGTAGCTGGATACAGCCATGAAGTCCATCTCGCAGGGAATGTCCATGTGACGAAGCAGATCGGCCATAAAGATAACCGCTCCCTTCAGCACGCAGATCACGAGCGGATTTTTATCCCGATATTCATCGCTCAGGAGCGCTCCCAGCTCCTTGACCTTTCCTGCAATCTGTTCTTCGGTGAGCAAAATCTCCTTGATGTCTTGATTCACTTTAAAACCTCCCGCCACTCTTCTCCAAACTCCACTTCCACATACAAAACCCGCTTCGTGCCCTGATCCACTGGCGCCACGGCAGATCGGCGGATGCCCGGAACCCAGATGACCTGCTCTCCTGCGGTCAGGATCGGCAATCTGTCCCTCCACCTCTGCGGAACCTTGGCGTCTATCAGCAGGTCCTTCAGCTTTTTGCTCCCTGCTGTTCCCCATAAGGGCATGCGGTCACCCGGCTTGCGACTGCGAATACATAAAGGCCCGGGAAGTCGATCGGCATCAAATACCGCTGTGTCATCGGGAAGCTTCTCCCAATCGATGGGGCCGTCTCGATAATACGTATGTACTGATGCTCCGCTTTCCGGAACAAGCGTGATTCCCGGAACCGCGAGCCTGTAGCAGAAACACTGACGATGTCGCGTCTGGCCATCCAGCCGAAAGCGGACCTGCCCGTATTCTCGGGCGGCGGATACACCGCCGGGAAGATTCATTTCGGCGGACGGACGACTTCCCTCTATCATGTGCAAAACGGCCTCCACATGAAGCGAAGACCATTCGATTTGCCTTGAGAGATAATTTAATATTAGAGTAATCATTCTCCTTTGTAAAGCAACGTCACAACTTTGAAACTTGTTCCTGTCGATGGTTATATCGCCTTTTTTTTGCCTGATCACAGACTCTTCCAGCTGTTCCCTGCTCAGTTTTTGCAGGTACGCTTCATCCTCCCGAACGGACGCGGACAGGGAAAGGATATGCTCGCCGTATCGTTCGTTGATCTGGCGAAGCAGCGGCATCACTTCGAGCCTGATCAGGTTGCGGGCGTATTTTCGCGAAAGGTTGCTGCTGTCCTCGCGGGGCGCCAGTCCATGCTCCCGGCAATAGCGTTCCAGCTCGGCCCGGCTGACCGGCAGCAGCGGCCGCACCAGCTCGATCTCGCCTTCCACCAGCCAGCGGCGGTCAGGCATGCCTGCCAGTCCGGACAAGCGCGTCCCCCGGATCAGCCGAAACAAAATCGTCTCGATCTGGTCATCGGCGTGGTGCGCTACCGCGATCCGCGAAGCTCCGACCTCGCGCGCCACCTGCTCGAAGATCGCATACCGGACGGCCCGGCTGGCCTCCTGCGGTCCCATCCCGGTCTGTTTCATCACCTCAGGAATGTCGCGCTCGTATAGATGAAAGGCGACGCCGAGCGAGGCACACAGCTCTTTTGCATAGCGAGCGTCCTCCCGCGCTTCCTCCCCGCGAAAGCCGTGGTTGAGATGTACGGCATGCAGGGTCCATCCGTATTGATAGTGTGAATTGAGAGCCCACAAGATATGCAAAAGAGCCGTGGAGTCGTTTCCCCCGGAAAGCCCGACGACGATGGAAGCGCCAGGCTCCAACAGTCGATGCTGTTCGATATTAGTGCGCACGCTTTCGAGCATGGCGAGCTCCCCTCCAGATGGTCAATACCGAAATGCCCAGAATCAGCCCCGAAGCGATCGCTCCGGCGACCATCGCGGTCTGCATCGCGAGCGTAATTCCATTCATATATTCTCCATTGACGAAGGCGAGCATCGCTTTGTAGGCCAGAGACCCCGGAACCAGCGGGATAATGCCGGCGACACTGAAATTGGTGGAGGGCACGCGCAGCCAGATGGACAAGATCTGGCTCAGGACAGAGACGGACGTGGCCGCTGCAAACGTGGACAAGATCACCTCCGCCCCGAAGTGAGGCAGAATAAAGTAAATCAGCCATCCGGTCACCCCCGCGAAGCCGCAAGCCAAAAGCGTTCGGACCGGCACGTTAAACAGCAATCCCCAGGCCATCGAGGACAAAAGACTAAGTCCTAATCCTTTTAACAAGAGCATCTGCTTTTCACCTCATGAACCACAGGGTAATCGCTGTCGCGACGGCAACCGAGAGAGCTGTCAAAAGAGCTTCGGCTCCGCGGGAGACGCCGGCGACCAAATCTCCGGCAATCAGGTCGCGGAGCGAATTGGTGATCGCAATCCCCGGAAACAGCGGGAGCATCGCACCGATGATCAGAATGCTGAAGTGCAGCTGCGGGAAGAGCGTCACGCACAGCAGCGCAAACAATCCCCCGAGCAAGGCGGACATGAATTCCGTAAAAAACTTCATCCGTAGGAACAATTCGAAAAATTGCAGACTGAGGTTGACGGTGAGACCCGCCAACACCGAAGGGATCAGATCCAGCCAGGACCCCCCGGCGAGCATGGAAAAAGAGCCACTGGCAATGCCAGCCGCTATATGCTGCAGCCATTTGGGATAGACCGGTTTTCCCTGATCGATCTGTTGAAACAAGCGATAGGCTTCGACAAGCGTAATGCTGCCGGAAACAAACCGGCGCGAAACGTCATTGGCCAGTGTGACCTTGTTCAGGTTAATCGTCCGGCTCGGCGTACGGACCATCCGTGTATGATCCTGTCCATTCGAACGAAAAGACAAAATAATGCTGGTCGGGGTCGCCGAGCTGTTCACCGAGTCCATACCGGCTGCCCTGGCGATCAACGACATCGTCTCTTCGGTTCGATACGTCTCCCCGCCGTTTTTCAACATAATTTCACCTGCGAGCAGGCACGTATCCATAACCAGATCTGCGGACACAGACTGTCACACCCTTCACATCATCCATGCATAATACAAGGTTCCGGCCAAAAGCAGCATGGATGCGACAAACAACCCGCCAATCCATATGCCTGAGGCTCCGGAGCCTGCCGCCTTTTTTGACCGTGAGCCAATCGCACGCTTTTGTACGATGGCCATCATCTCTTCCTTCATCTCGTCCGCCGAAGCATATTTGCCGTGAAAAGCCTTGACCAGCGGAATCCGATACGGATAAAGGCTGTCGTTGTTCCGTATTATATCACAGAGCAGGCCGGTATGACGTCTGTCCAATTGACAACTCTTCCAAACTTCCGGGCTGACAGCGAGGCGGACGGTCATCACCGCCAGGGAGAACAGGTCGTAGTCCACTCCTGCCCGCCGGTCGCCCGCGTGCCAGGCTGCCCGATCATACTCCTCGGTAAATTGCCGGACGGCATTGCCGATTTTGGTGACACCTCCAAAATCAATCAGTCTGGCTTGATTATCGGAGCGCGTCACCATCACATTCTCCGGTTTGAGATCGCCAAATACCCAGCCGTGCCGATGCAAGACCGAGAGCCGGGACAACAGCTGGATGACCAGAACAGGCACCCAATCGGAGCCTGCCTGCCGCACATACTGGTCCAGCTGCTCGCCGTCTACATACTCCATCGCGTAAAAGGTACAGCTGCGGCCATTGATTATCAGGTCATCCACGTCGCAGAGGAGCGGAGCCACGGCTGCCCGCGGGTCACGCTCCTGTTGCAGCTGCTTCAGCACGTTTACCTCCATGAGAATATCCATGCCTTCCGCACCGATCTTGACAGCGCGTTTGACCCCGTTCTGAGAGGCCAGGTAGACGGCCCCGTTTGCACCTCGTCCCAGCTCCCGCAGGACGTGATACGTCTGTTTGTTCCATCTGCCCTGAAATTGGCGGGGCAGGCTGGGAATCGCCCGATTAGAAGACATGGTCTCTCAGATCGCCCCTGTCTTCTTTCTCGTCATACCCGTAGCGATCTTGCAGGTTCGCAGGGAGCCGGACATGGTCAAACAGGGCAATCGCCTCTACGATGGCCGGGCCTGTAGGGGTAATCCCGCTCATCTGGAGATCAGAGCTGAGCTGATGAGCCTGCTCCACTTCTTCTGTCCACGGGATGCGGACATCCAGATGTGTTTGTTTCCCAGGAAATGAACAAACAGCCATTCGGCTTTTTCCCCGCCGCGAGCGAAGGCTGATGCTGAAATCATGAATGGCTTGCTGGACGGCTGAGAGCTTTGGTTTCATACTGCCGGAGGAGTCGACGAGCATGACGACGTCCAGCCGGCTGTTTTCGCCCAGCTCATCTACCATGCCCGCCACCTGGACCCGCTTTTCCGGCGCCAAGCCCTCCATGGCAGAATCGCCCAAAATCTCTTTCAATTCCTTGCTCACCACTTGATGGATAGTTCGCGTCATCGCTTGCCGCGTCAGCATTTGCACGGTTTGCGCCAGCTGCTGGGGATAGACGATGTCAAACAAGCCGCCCCCCGCTTCCGCCATCTCGCGAATTTCCTTCGTACCCTGCTCTCCCATGTCACCCTTCTCGATCACGCCGATGACATTTACCGTAATCCCCTGTTCACGGGCCAATGTGGCGGCCGCGACAGGACTCAATCCAGAGTTGGAGCAGCCGTCCGTCACTACCAGTATTTGTCGCAAGGTTGCTTCTTTCACGATTCATCTCCCCATTCTGCCTTCCTGTATTTGCTAACCAGTATCGACAGGCTGGGGAAGAAACATACCAAAAGGATTGCGGCAGGGACTTCCGGTCCACAGCGCAATCCCCTTTCGGTCTATGGCAAAATCCCTTTTTCTCGCTGCCCGCTTACAGCTTCTGAAGGACTTGTTCCTTTATATAGGCCCTGATTTCCTGACCGCTTTCGAGCGTCAGCGCATGCTGGGCTACTGCCTTCATCTCCGTGGTATCCAGCCTCTTCATTAGATGGCGCGTGCGGAGGATGGAGGCGGCGCTCATGCTGAACTCATCCAGGCCGAGGCCGAGCAGGATCGGAACGGCCAGCTCCTCGCCCGCCATTTCGCCGCACATCCCCACCCATTTGCCCGCCTGATGGGCAGCTTCGATCACCTGTCTGATCATCCGCAGCACGGCCGGGTGAAAGGGATCGTACAGATAGGAGACCTGCTCATTCATCCGGTCGGCAGCCATCATATACTGAATCAGATCGTTCGTCCCGATGCTGAAAAAGTCAACTTCCCGGGCCAGCTGATCCGCAATCATTGCCGCCGCCGGCACCTCGATCATGATGCCGACTTGCAATTCTTCATTATAAGGCAGATGTTTGCTGCGCAGTTCCGCTTTTGCTTCCTCAAGCAACTGGTTTGCTCTGCGCAACTCGCCAAGCGTGGCAATCATCGGATACATGATCTTGATGTTTCCATACGTGCTGGCCCGCAGCAATGCCCGCAGCTGTGTCTTGAACAGCTCGGGCCGGTCCAGGCAGAGACGAATCGCACGATAGCCGAGAAACGGGTTCAGCTCTTTGGGCAACGAGAGGTAGGCGAGCTCTTTGTCCCCGCCGATGTCCAGTGTTCGTATGACGACCGGTCTTTCTTCCATCGCCTCGGCGGCCGCCTTATAGGCTTCAAACTGCTCCTCTTCTGAGGGAAACTGGTCCCGTCCCATATAGAGAAATTCCGTTCGGAACAGGCCAATCGCCTCGGCCCCGCTGGCTGCGGCCTGGCCCGCTTCCTGCGGGTTGCCGATATTGGCTGCCAGCTCCACACGCTTTCCGTCTCTGGTGACAGTGGCCTCCTTGGCCAAGCGGCCCAGGCCGCACCCAGCGTCATCAGACCCATGATGCTCTTCCCGTTTACCTTTTTGCTCCCTTTGATGACGTGGATGTTGCAAGGATAGGATGTCGCCTTTTGAACGAACAGGGAAGCTGGACGCGCATGCAGTCCGCTTGGATTTTTGATGATGAAAGCTTTTGTTAGCATGATGTTTTCCACTCCTCGAAGTTTAGTTGACCGCTTCCTTTTTTAACAGGTTGACCATCAGTGCCGTGACGACCGTTCCTGTCAGGATCGCCACGATGTACATCCCCGCGTTGCCGATCACGGGGAGTACGAAGACCCCACCATGCGGCGCCGGCAGCGTACAGCCGAAGAACATCGACAAGCCGCCGGCTACAGCCGATCCCAGCATGGTGGAAGGAATGACGCGGGTCGGGTCTGCGGCGGCAAACGGAATCGCTCCTTCGGTAATAAAGGATGCTCCCAGCAGATAAGCCGTTTTCCCGGCCTGTTTCTCCTCCTGGGTGAACTTTTTCTTGAACAGCGTCGTGGCCAGCGCCAGTCCGAGCGGCGGGGTCATCCCGGCCGCCATGATCGCCGCATGCGGTCCGAGGTTGCCTTCCGCGATCATCGCGATCCCAAAGGTAAATGCCGCTTTGTTAAACGGCCCGCCCATATCAAAGGCCATCATGGCGCCCAATACCGCGCCGAGAATAATCGCATTGCCCTGGTTCATATTTTTCAGCCAGCCCGTGAGCGCCGTGTTGACAGCCGCCAGCGGTTCGGAGATGACGAATACCATGACGAGGCCTGTCAACAAGATCCCGAAGAGCGGATAGAGCAGAACCGGTTTCAGGCTGTCCAGGGAGGGGGGCAATTTGGACAAGGCCTTTTTTAGCCCCAGTACCAGATAACCGGCCAAAAATCCGGCGATCAGCCCGCCCAAAAATCCGGAGCCGCTCGAAGCCGCCAGCATCCCGCCCACCATTCCCGGGGCAAAACCGGGACGATCCGCGATGCTCATGGCAATAAAGCCGGCCAGCACCGGGATCATCAGCGCAAAGGCACTCCCGCTGCCGATGTCCATCAACGCTTTAGCGAGCGGGTGAAAACTCGGGTCATTTGGTTCAAATGCCTTGATGCCAAACATAAAGCTGAGCGCGATGATAATCCCGCCGCCGACGACGAACGGCAGCATATTGGAGACGCCGTTCATCAGATGCTTGTAAAAAGCAAACGGATGGGACCCGTCGCCCTCGGCAGATTCCCCCGCCTTTTGCGTCTGTCCGCCTTTGCCCTGGTACCTTTTTCCTTCCTGCTTCACCGCCCGGTTCAGCAGCGCCTCCGGCTGGCGGATCCCTTCGGCTACCGGGACCTCGATCACCACTTTGCCGACAAAGCGCTCCATTTCCACCTGTTTGTCGGCTGCCACGATCACCGCGCTGGCGGCCTCGATTTCCTCCGGCGTCAGCCGGTTTTTCACGCCGCTGGAGCCGTTGGTCTCCACTTTGAGGGTGATGCCCATTTCTTCCGCTTTTTTCTTGAGCGCGTCTGCAGCCATATAGGTGTGGGCAATGCCCGTCGGACAGGCTGTCACGGCGACGACCGTCGCGCCGGTTGGCGTTTCGGTTGGCGCTCCTTCATTTTCTTGGTTCCCGGCTTCTCCCTCTTCGGCCTGACGGATCTCCAGCTCTTTGGCAGTTATGATCCGAAGCAGCTCGGCCGCCGACTCCACTGTCATCAGCTGCCGGCGGAAAGATTCGTCCATCAGCATCTCGGAGAGCAGGGCCAGCGTCTCGAGATGAGCCTGATTCGCATGGTCCGTGGCGGCAATCATGAAAAACAGATGGGCCTTCTGGTTGTCCAGCGAGTCGAAGTCGATGCCCTCTCGGGAAAAGCCAAATGCGATGCTGGGCGTTTTCACTGCGGCCGATTTGGCATGCGGGATCGCGATCCCTTCGCCGATGCCGGTGGAACCCAGTGCCTCGCGGGCGAGAATCGCCTTTTTCAGCTCCTCCTTGCTGTGCAGGCGTCCCGTTTGATCCAGTTTGTCGATCAGTTCGTCCAGAGCGGCTTCCTTCGTCTGAGCCGCAAGGGAAAGAATGATCGTCTCCTCTCGCAGCAAATCGCCAATGCGGATGCGAGTTGACATATGCGTTCCCCCTTATCCTTCCACCTTTGTGATCGTAATCCTCGGAATAAGCTCGCCAATTTTCTCTCGTGTGCAAAAACCTTCCGACAGCGCGGTCGCACTGCCGGTCGCGATGGCGAAGCGAAAGGCCTCCTCGATCTCCTGTCCCTGCAGGAGCGCGTACAAGAATCCGGCCACCACGGAATCGCCTGCGCCGATCGAGTTAACCGGAGCCTGTCTCGGGATGTCGGCTGTATATACGCCGTGATCGCTGACGAGCACCGCGCCCTGCCCCGCCATGGAGACAATGACATGACGCGCGCCGGCCTCCCATGCTTTTTTTCCGTAGATGATCGCCTCCTGCGGCGTGGAGATGGCAACTCCGTACAGTTCCCCCAGCTCGTGGTGATTGGGCTTGATGAGAAAGGGGCGCTCCGGCAAGCTGTCAGCCAGTGCCTTTCCGCTCGCGTCCAGAAAAACCCGCACGCCCCTGGGACCGAGCCGCTTCAGGATGGACTGGTAGAAATGCTCTGGCACGCCAGGAGGCAAACTGCCGGCCAGCACCAGCACGTCATCGGCTGTCAGTTGATCCAGCTGACGGGAGAGCGCAGCCAGCGCTTCCGGCGGAATATGCGGCGGCACGCCGCTGATGTCGGTTTCACTCTGGGCTTTGATCTTGAGATTGATCCGGGACTCCTGTTCCAGCTGAATAAACTGATGAACGATCCCTTCCTGCTCCAGCTCTTGCCGGATAAACGCGCCCGTAAATCCGCCGGCAAACCCCAGCGCCCTGCTCTCCATGCCGAGGATGCCCAGCACCTTCGATACATTGATGCCCTTGCCTCCGGCCACTTTCCGTTCCTTTTTTGCCTGTTGAATCTCTCCTTCTCTCCAGGCGTCCAGCCAGATATGGTAGTCGATCGATGGATTCAACGTTACTGTGTAGATCATGCTTTCACCACTTTTAGTTGTGTCCGTATGGCGTAATAGCTGTTCTGTTCCGCATCCAAGCCGTCATCGGTAATCACGGTCACCTGGTCCAGCTCCCCCACCTTGGCAAAGGTAACCCGGGAGAACTTGGTCGAATCGCACAAGACATAGCGTGCGTCCGAATATTGAAGCGCCAGCTGCTTGACGTATGCCTCGTCCGGGTCCGGCGTCGTCAGTCCGTGCTCGCCGTCGACGCCGTTCATGCCGAGAAAGCATTTGTCGAAGCGGTACTGGCTAATCGTTTTTAAGGCATCGGGTCCAACCAACGACAATGTAGCCGCTTTCAATTCGCCCCCGAGCAGGATCGTCTTGATCTTTCTTTTGCTCAGCTCCAGGGCGATGTCGACGCCGTTGGTCACCACGACGATCTGGTCATGCGGGATAAAGGGCAGCATTTGGCTGGTCGTCGTGCCGGCATCGATAAAAATGGAATCATGCTCCTCGATTAGACTGGCCGCATACCGGGCAATTGCAATTTTTTGCTGGGCGTATTTTACGGATTTCTCCTGAATCGAAGGCTCTTCAATTTTGTTTTGCGGCCAAGCGGCTCCCCCGTGGACACGCTTTACCAACCGCTTTTCCTCCAGCTCGATCAAGTCTCGTCTGACCGTGGATTCCGATGCGCCGGTCTGCTCCACCAGTTCCTGGATGCGCGCGACTCCTTTTTCCTTAAGCATGCTCAAAATCAGTTGATGTCGTTCGGGCGTAAGCATGATGATCTCCTTTCACACTCAAGAGAGAAGAAAAAGAATAGGTCTTGATTGCTTCTGATTATAAACGATAAAACAGTCACAAACAATCAAAAATGGTCAAAATCAATCAGGTAATATTTAAAAATCCTTCATTTCCATTCAAGGCATATCTTTTTCGCTGCGGCCAAACTTCCAAACAAAAAGCAGCCTTTACGCATAAAGGCTGCCTCTCTCACCATATTTCAACTGACGATTCTCGGCCGCTCCAGCTTGGGCATTCCGTGCACCTGGATCGCCGACCATTGCGGAATAAATCTGTCGATTCTCGCTACCAGCACCGTCATATCGTCGACAATCTGCCCGGAATGCTGCCGGATGACCCGCTCCAACAAAAGATCAGCCACTTCCTGCGGATCGTCGGTCTCCAGCTCGGACAAAATCCGCTTCATCCACGCCTGACGGTTCTCGATATGCCGCGGTGCCTCGTAGATCCCATCGGACATCATGATCAACAGATCGCCCGGTTTGAGCGTGCGGGAGATCACGTCTACTTCGATCTCCTCCAGAATGCCGACGGGAAGGTTATTTGCCGTAATGGTAATGACATCTGTCCCCCGCTTGACGAAGCTGGGTGTCGATCCGATTTTTACGAACCGGGTATGGGCCGTCTGCAGGTCCACCAGCGCCAAATCTACGGTGGCAAACATCTCATCCGTCGACCGCAGGGCCAGCACCGAATTGACCGTCTTGATCGACAGCTTTTCGTCGAGACCGGAGCGCAGCAGCTGCTGCAGCATGTCGAGTGCCGACTGGCTCTCCAGATAGGCCCTCTCGCCATTTCCCATCCCGTCGCTGATCGCCAGCGCCATCTTGCCATTTCCCAGATCCATCGTGCGGAAGCTGTCACCGGAGAGCAGCTTTCCGTCCTTGGCCGCTCCGGCGACGCCGATCTCGATCTCAAAGGTCTTTGCCGAAGCCAGGCACATCGTGCAGGTCCCATCCTTTTGCGCCTCACAGTGACGCTCTTTGACCACGATATTTTCCCCCAAAATCTCCGTCAACATCGGCGCCACGATCTTGGCGCATTCATCCCGGCCATAGCAGCTGGGCTGGCTGATCTCGATATCGACCTTGCCCTCCTCCAGATTGTGGATCTCCACGCGCCGGACGGACAGGCCAAGACCCTCCAAGGCCTGCGACACTTGCTTTTCCTGCAGGCTCAGCTCCATCCCTTCCCGCTGGATCTCACGGGCGAAATCGCTCATCACCCGGGAGACGCCGGAGAGCTGATCGGCCACCAACCTGCGGCTTTCCTTCACTTGCTTTCGCAGGATATCAAAGGATTGCTGGCGATCATACTCCTGCTCCATGATCGTCATGACTTTTTCTGCCTTGATGCACTTTCGCTCCCAGTCGCGGGGCGGCGTCACCCCGCTTAGCGAGCCGGACTCCTGCACTTTCTCCGCCAGCCAGATCATCCCCTGATAGATGGCCTCTGTATCTCGCTCCCAGCACTGCTCCCTTTTCCAGCAGCGCTGGCAGGTAAATTCGGTCACCCGACTCAAAAAGGCATCGGTCTGCTGCTCCGGTTCATCCGCGTCGGCCGTCTGCGCAAAGCTGCGCGACAATTGGACGAACAGCTCGGAGAACTGCTGAATCTTTCCGGCTGTCACATCCCGCACCCGGCGCATGTACGCCTGATGGGATTGCAGATTTTCCGGCGTGCCGGGAATGAACCGGGAGACATTCTTCCACACGCTCGCAGGCGTCAGCAAAAACAGGACGATCGCCAGTCCGGTCTCGATCAGCGACAGATACAGGGTCTCTTCCGCCCCGCCGTAAATCGCGAGAATCGCCGTGCCGATGAGCAATCCCGCGGATACGCCCACTTTGCCGCCTTCCTTCAGCAATCCGGCCAGAAGACCGGAAAATGCCAGCAGATTGATCTGCATCAGCGCACTGACATTGGCCAGACTGAGGATCAAACCCGTGACGACCCCCACGGCCGCGCCAATCGTCCCTCCGCCGGTAAAGGCAAACAAGAGAAGCAGGTAGCGGGAGAGGACATTCTCCATCGACAATCCCTCGATCGACCAGTCGACAGTGCCGGTCATCAGGGAGGCCAGCAAGATGACAAGAGAGACGATCTCTTCATTTTTCAGCGGCTCATACGGCTTTGCCAGATGAATGATGGAGAGCGACTGGATGAAAATCAGCGTCAGGACGAAGCTGAGAATGGCCTCCACCGCCACCATGACGAGCGAATAGGTCGAGACTTGATTCGTGATGGTATCAAACAACAAATGGCTGGCAAAGACGGTGAACAACACCAGCAGCGGCGTACGCGAGAAATCCTTGCGCCGCAGACGCTCGCTCCACTTGCAGACAGCGAGTGCCAGCACCACGCTCATCACAGCCTGCAAGCCCATCGGAACCGTATGCGTAAAGGCACCGAGGATGAGGGCAAGTCCGCAAGCCACTACGGTATCCTTGCGCAGGTAGTACATCACCATGAAATACGGAACGATAAAAGGAGTCAGCTCCTCGAGGATCAAGGCTCGTCCCAGTAAAAACCCCATCAAAAACGGCAGCAGCTTCCATTTCTCCGCTGTCTCTGCGATGCGCTCTCCCCAGCTTCCCGTCGAGGCGTCCCACTGCTCGGAGACGCGGCGTGCCCAGACGTGGCCGGTATCGGTTATGTTCTTACTGATCATGACGTTACACCACCCCGTTACGTATCAATGTGGTTACCATTATACGAAGGGGGGGATGTAAATTTTGTCAAAAAACCAAAGTGTATTCCTAGAATCGTGCGACAAAATCATTGCCGTGTTTGGACAAAAAACGGCCCTTCCGCCCATTTGCCCGACGGAAGCGGCGCATTTTCCTTCCAAAGACAAAAAAAAACCGACGTCTTGGCGGTCTACGTCGGCTGACAGGTGATTCGCGCTTAGCGAAACGGGCTTGTCATATACATTCGTCATAATCTTAAAATGCCCTTCCTGTTTTTCTCGTCAAATTGCGCATTTCCATAAGAAAGAAAAATCAAAATACTCTAACTTTTCCGCTCTCAGCGGCTTCTTCCCCTCTTGTCCCTCTTCTTGCGCAGGGATGTCTGCCGGTCTTCACTCTCTTTGATAAACCGATTCAGCTTCTCTTCAAATCCTTCGGTCCGCTCCCGTTGATGAGGGCGAGACGGCCGCTCCCTTTCCTGGGCCTTTTTGATCGAGAGGCCGATCTTGCCGTCACGGATATTGAGCACGATGACGGTCACCTTGTCCCCGAGCTTCAAATGCTCGTGAATATCTTTCACATAAGTCGCTGCAATCTCACTGATGTGGACAAGCCCCGTTTCTCCTCCGGGCAACTCCACGAAAGCACCGAATTTCGTGATGCCTGTCACTTTCCCTTCCAGTTTGCTCCCGACTTCAACTCCCATGGACGTGAAAGGCCTCCCTCTGGTGAAGATATCCCCGATCTCTTATTTCTCCGGGATCACGTATATGCTTTCGCCCGGCTTTGTATAAAAGAATTGCTTCCTTGCCAGTTCGGCCACGTATTCCTGATCGTAGAGACGGCTCGCTTTATAGGTAAGCTCCGCCTGTTCCTTCTGGACGATAGCCATCTCCTGCTTCAGCGCATTGAGTTCTGCCTTCTTTTCCGCCAGAACCCCGCTTTGCAAATATAGGGTATAGCCAGTCCAGACAAACACGCAAAGAACAAAGAAGAGAACAAGGCGAATTCTTCGCTTTTGTCCTTTTCGATTATTCATTTGAGAGGGGGGGACGGTTTTCAATGTTTGCCACCTCGATAAGAGTTACTTCTGCTTCTTTCCTGAGAATAACCACTTCTTCCAAGAACCCCAGATTCCTGCCCAACTCTTGTATATTCTTTTCCCCAAATGCTGACCCCATCTGGCAAAAGGAGACGAGATCCACCGAAGCATCTTCCAGAAAAAACCGAGAATCGTCATGACGATTCCCGCCAAAAACGTAACCAGCATGACAATCAGCTGATACAAAAACAAGACGGGACGGATAATCAGGATGTTGATCAACCGTACTATGGTTCGATATAACCATCGCAAAAATTTTATCACGGCATGAAGGAATTGGACATACTTCTTACTACCTATGACAAAATACACCCACGCGCCGAACAGCATGCCCAGAAAAATGGGGAAACGGACAATTCCGTCGTTCACCTGGATGAGGATCCAGAATACCAGCCCCATACTGCCCACCCAGAACAAGATGTCCAGGATGAAGGCGAGCCAGGAGGGGATCCTTCCTCTTCTCGTCAATACGTGATACGTGTCAAATCCCATCCCCAGCAAAGCGCCGCATGCTGTCATGGCCATGACGGTCTGGAATTGAACGGAGATGCTCACTTGAATAACTTCCCGAAGAATCCTCTCGACCGGTCAGCGGCCTGCCCTTGCTCCAGGTAGGCCATGTCATGTACCAATCCCTCAATCGCCACTTCGCCCGTCTCCAAGCTCAGGTTTTTCATATGCAGATTCTGCCCCCGGATGGTTAAAAAACCGCCTTCTGTTTCCAGCAAAAATTCCTCGCTATCAAAGCTCTCGACGTTTTTTACTCCGGAAATCGCCAAGCTCCGCCGATTGATCATCACGACTTCGTGGCGCGGACGTTTCACATGGTCGTTCATCTCTTTGTCCTCCTCACGTACCCGTTCTTGTACCATAAATATGGAGGGGGATGTCCTTTTAGAACAATTTGTCCGGTTCGAAAAAGGTCGGGGCTCCCTTCCATTCAGGGAAAGAGAAAGGGAGCATCTCCCGGTTTTCACCGAGAAATGCTCCCTTGTCCTGGTTCGTGTATGTCCGTCTTTGCATCAGCTGACTTGTGGATGGATTCTTATTTGAATACCGCGTAGCTGCCGTTGTTGTAGGAGATCTTGTAGCCCAACTGCTCAAGCACAAAGCGGAGAGGCACAACCGGCACGTTGTTTCTCGCTTGGACGGCGGTCGGCAATGTGACATTCTTGCCGTTCAGCGTCGCGATATTGGAGCCGACGCGGAATTGGATCGTTTTGCCGTTGCCGACGATTCGCGCCGTCGTATTGGTGAATGTCGTCGAAACTCCCAGCCCGTCGCGGAAGAAAGAGGCGGGCATGAGCGTGTGTCCATTGACGGCAAACGGAGCCGCCGGCAAGGCAACGCGCTGTCCTCCCTTCATAAAGGAACCGACGCTGGCCTGGAAGGTGACCGCATTCGGCGGAACGACGTTGACCGGACGGGCAAACAACAGCCCCGGTTCTTCGGAAGAGTAGACTGCGATGCTGTAAACCCCTCCCGCCGCAGGTGTCGTGACGCCTGCCGACTCCAGCAGGTTAATGTTTACAGCCGTCTTCGCCGGGATGTCCTGGGACGGCATGATTATCAGGTTTTGTCCCCGTACCCCGACAAAGGCCGAGGCGGCCCCGTTGACAGTGACGGCCTGTGGAGCAATGTAGGCTGGCACGCGGAATCCAACCGGCATGACGATCTCGATGAAATCGCGGTTGCGGACCAGCGGCACGCCCAGCGACTTGATGCCGACCTGCATCCCTGTCACAGCCTGTGGAACGGTCTTGCTCAGCGCAAGCGTAGCCGTGCTGTTATCGACGGGCACGGGCGTTACCGGAGGAGTGGGCGTCAGCGGCGCTCCGGTGATCTCATAGGTGTTGGAGCGGTATTTTCGGCCCTCCACATCCACGGTGATCTGATAGCTGCCCGGCGCATTTGGATTCCTCAGGAAAGCATCGTACCCGAACTCGATGTTCAGCTTGTTGCTGTTGCCAAATCCGCTCGGCGTACGGAATGACACCTTGCTGCCATTCGCTCCCAGGTTGGCGACATGGTGCCCGTTTACCTTCACATCGAGATTGGACAGGACCGGCGGAACCATTTCGCTGCGCGGGAATTCGATCGTCACTAGCGCGTTGGCGTAGACTCTCTCTGTGAGGCTGACGTCAAAGCTGTAGCTGCTGCGCGCCCCGACTCCCTTGTCAGAGAGCCTCACGTCAAATTCTTTTGTCTTTGCCGATTTGACCTCAAAGGTCTTGGTTTCATAATCGCGGTTCTCATAGGAAACGGCGTAGGTATACTTGGTTCCCGGTGGCGGGTTTTTGATCCCTGCCGAGGAATCGAACTCCAACTTGATGTACTTGTCCCCGTCTACGCCTCTCGGTATTTCGATCCGGACGCGGGTGTTGCCGGTAATCGAGACCGCGGAGGCACGCGTGCCGTTAATCTTTACGTCTGAGGCGCTGATTTTACTGGGCAGCATGTCCCGGTGCGGGAAATCGACGTAAATGTATTTTCCTTGTCTCAGCTTATCCGATCCGCCCAAATCGAATCTTCCGATGGTAACCGAGGTCTCGGAGCCCTCCTCATAATCGCTCTGGCTGATCGTGATGTTTTTGGAGCTGCTGCCGCCGGACGAGCTGCGTCCGCCGATTTCGATCTCTTCCGTCCTGTTTCGTTCATTGGAGGTTTCGACCCCGATCGAGTAATCGCCGGACTTGGAGGGGTTGACGACGCGGTCGATGGTCACTATGAGCTCCGTATCCGCTTTGATGCGCTCATCCACCGTAATCTCCACATAGCGCGTGCTGATTTTCACATCATCAATCGAGAGGCGCTTGCTCTTGCCGTCCCTCAAATCCACGTCGGATGACTTTACTTTTTTCAGCGAATACTGGGAAGGAAAGCTGATGGTGATCGTATCCCCTCTGCGCAAATCCTCTTCAATTTCAAACTCGATTGTATATTCGGTTTCTTCATCCACATCGGTATCGTCCGCAGATACATCATAAATCGACAAGGCATACGCCTGCATCGGGCTCATGGCTAACGGTGCTGTCAGAACTGTGGCCGCCATCAGCGCAGCCAGTCCTTTTTTTGCGCTTTTGTGCATTACAAAGGCCTCCTTTTCCATGCAACTCCCTTCATCATAGGAAATGCATGGGGGAAAATCGTTACAAATAGGTAACGATTTCGTGCCCGAAAGACCGCTCCTCCTGCTCGCGTCAAATCCCCCGCTCACCATCGTTTTTTTCGAAAAAAAAAAAGACTGCCGGCCCAGGGCAGTCAGGTATGACAAATCGATGCAGGGACAGTTCGGCTTAACGCGTCTCTACCCTTTGCTTTTCGGCCACGACAGCAAGGCCCAGCGCCTCTCCGTCCGCCGCTTGTATTTGGGCAGCGCCCGGTATACGTCCAGCGCTTCCCGATAAGCCTCGCGGGCTTTTTCTGTCTGCCCCATCTGCATGTAGAGTTCGCCCAGCTTGTAGTACACCTCTGCCGAAGAGGTCTGCATCCCCGCCAGCTCCTGCAGATAGGCCAGTGCTTTTTCCGTCTGATTCTGCTTGGCATAGGCCTCGCCCAGCCGGAGATAAGGCTCGCCGTATTTTACCCGCGGGTTGATCTTCAGCGCTTTTTGCAGCAGCTCTTCCCCTTCTTCCAAGCGGCCGGTCTTCAAGAGGCTGATCCCGCGGTCGCTGATGACCTCCGCTGAGTCTTCCATGACCGGCGCCACTTCATCGAGGTAGGACAGAGCACCCGGATAGTCCCCTTTTTCCATCAGCAAGCGGGCCAGCTCTACCTTGGCACCAGTATCATGCTTGTTTACGCTCAGCTCGCGGCGCAATGCGGCGATTCGGCGATTGCGCCGAAACGGTTTGGTCACATCGGGCAGCAGGCGGACGAAGCGAAGATCCAGCACGTACAGAATAATCAGGAGGATCAGCAGCGCTACAAACGGGTTGCCCACGATCCACCACAACAGTGAAAACAACATGATTTTTCCCACAATCTCATCCCTTTGTCCGACAAATCCTTCTTTCCTCATCTAACTATACGGAGTGAGGAGAATCTTTGTCAAATACTGGCACCTAAAAAAGAAGGGCATCTGTTTTGCCAGACACCCCTCTTTTCCGGGAAATGGCAGCCCCCTTGCAGGCTACACTCCCTTGAGATATTCGTTTTCCTCTTTTTCATCGCGCGGCACCGGCACTTCGCCGATCACCGAGTAGAGCGAAGCCGCCTCTTCCTTGCGCGGATTTTCCTTGATGTCCTCCACTTTGACCGTAACGATCTTCTGGCCGAAGCGGATGGCGAGCGTATCGCCGATTTTCACGCTGCTGGACGCCTTTGCCGGACGATCGTTGATGTGCACCCGGCTCTGATCGCATACTTCTTTTGCCAATGTCCGCCGCTTGATCAGACGCGATACTTTGAGATACTTGTCCAGTCTCATCCTCTATCCTCTCCTCATCCGTGCCGCTTTGCCTCTTCCCACCATTGATCCATCTCTTCCAGATTGGTCTCATCGAAGCTGCGGCCTGCTTCCTGCAGCTTCTGCTCGATATAGGCAAAGCGTTTGGTAAATTTTCGATTTGTCAGGGCCAGGGCTTCCTCCGGATCGATCTTCAGGAAGCGGGCCAGATTGACGACCGCAAAGAGCAAATCCCCCAGTTCGCCGGCCCGTTCATCTTCTGCCGCCTCTCGCAGCTCCTGGTACTCCTCGTCGATCTTTTTGTAGACATCCTCGATGTTCTCCCAGTCAAAACCGACGTGAGCCGCTTTTTTCTGCAGCTTGTAGGCGTACATGAGAGCGGGCAAATCGCGGGGGATTCCCGCCAGCTTGGACTGCCGCTCGGGGTCGATCCCCTTGGCTGCCTTTTCCTGGGCCTTGATCTCCTGCCAGTTGGCCAGGGCTTCGCCTGCATCCTCCGCGCTTTTCTCGCCGAAGACATGCGGGTGACGGCGGATCAGCTTTTCACTTAGGCCCGCCACGACATCGTCGACGGTGAAATAGCCGTCTTCTGCCGCCATCTGCGAGTGGAGCATGATCTGCATGAGCAGGTCGCCCAGCTCCTCGCACATCGCATCCGGGTCCTCGTCGTCAATCGTCTCCAGGACCTCGTAGGTTTCTTCGATCAGATTTTTGCGGATGCTCTGGTGGGTTTGCTCCCGATCCCACGGGCACCCCTCCGGACTGCGCAATATGGCCACAATCTCTTTCAGATAGGAGAACTGCCGGTACCGGACGCGCTCTTCCTGGGCTGGCGGCACATAGACCAGCGTCAGGTTGCCGAAGTGATCCTGATGATCCAGTTCGTACAGAGGCGCCGTCGTAATCCGCTCCTGCCCGGTGACACCCACGGCAGTCGCCACGGTCACGGGATGTTCGTCCGGCAAGACCTCCATCAGCGTCAGCTTTACCTCGGAGGCGACCCGGGCATCATACACCTGGGCAATGATGGTATGCATCCCCGGATGCACCTGATCCGCTTTGAATGCCGTGCCGTCGAGGAGCGCAAATCCTTCGATGGGGTCGATCCGCAAACGGGCAAACAGCGGGTCTATGAAGCTTTGCCCGCCCCCGATCTCGATCTCGACTCCTCGCTTGGGTCCCTCCTGCAGCAGCAGCTGGACCGTCCGCTCGGCTACCAGCGGATGGCCCGGCACCGCGTAGACAATCGCCCGCTCCTGCAGGGCTTTGGCCAGCAGCGTATCTGTGATTTCGGCATAGACGTCGTCAAAGCTGTCGTGCCGCTCGTAGATCTCGTCAAAAGCCGTGTAGGAAATCTCCTGGGCCAATTGGGACACAACCGGATGTTCACGTGTACGCAAATACAAGTGACCCGTACCTGTCAGTGTGCGGTACAGTCCGTACGGCAACTGGTCCAGATCCCCCGCCCCCAGACCCAGGACGGTTATTTTGCCTTTTGTATCAGTCAAGCGCCATGCCTCCTTATTTCATTGCTTTTCGGGTCGCGGCATTCCTTTTCCCCTCACTTATGTACGGAGCAATTTCATCCGATGAAGGAAAGAGGCGATCCGCTCCCCCTTTGGCAGAAAGCGAATATCCGCTGCCGTCAAACCGCCCGTTTTCAGCAGGGCGACCAGATAGACAGCACCTCCGGCTCCTACCGATACCAGGCCAACCACCGTATGAAGCAGCCGCGTCGATGCGAGCGTACCTTGGAGCAGCAACAGCATGCCCCCTTCCACAATCAGTACGACGACGCCCATGATGCTGACGGATAAAAACGGCTTCCAGGCAATCTGCTTCAGTCCCAGACGGGCACCGGTGTATTTCTGCACGGCCAGTACGTTCAGCCCCATCGCGATCAGATAAGACAGCACTGTCGCGACTGCAGCACCGGAGATTCCCCAGACGGGCACCAGCGCCAGATTGAGGATCAGCTTAAACAAAACGCCGATAAACAGATTGCGGGCCGGTCTCATCACGCGTCCCAGCCCCTGCAAAATGCCCGCGCTGGCAATGCTCAGTGTGGCAAACAGAATCGTGAAGGATTGGATAGCCAGTGCCTGGGTTCCTTTATCATCCCCATAGAGCATGACATTGACCGGCTCGGCGAGGAGCGCGAGGCCGAAGGAAGCAGGCAGCCCGAGCAAAAAGGTAAGCCGGATCGCCACTTCTGTCCTGCCTTCAATCACACGCTGCTGCCGCTGCGCGACCGCCTCGCTGATCGCCGGGACGAGCGCGAGCGACAGCGAAGTCGCAAAGAACGTACCGAATTGGATCAGAGGCTGACTGCGGTCAAATGCCCCTTTGAACAATTTGGCCGCTTCCTCATCCATCCCGCTCCACTGCAGCATGTTGACGACGGTCATCGAGTCGACCAAGGGAATCAGGGGAAGCACCAATGCGCCCATACAGATGGGCAGCGCGTAAAACAGCAAGCTGCGCAGCACTTGGCGATTGGACCAGGTGGACGATGTGGCCGCCTCCCCCTCTTCACCCTGCAGCTGCTGCGACTGCTTGGTTTTTTTCCAATACCAGAGGAGCACCAGAATCGCGGTCACCGCTCCCGGAAAGGCGGCAAATACCGCGCCGGTCCCCGCCAAATAGGCGTCCTGATAGGCACTCATCGCCCACCAGGCGGCAATCAGGATAAAGACCACCCGAATGAGCTGCTCCATGACCTGCGAGACACCGGTCGGCATCATGTTTTGATGGCCTTGAAAATAGCCGCGCAGGATGGCCACCATCGGCACGAGCAAAAGCGACCAGGCTACAGCCCGCAGCGGCATGGCCAACTGCTCGTCGCCCATGGACCGGGCAATCACGGTGGCCCCACCGTAGAGGAACAGAAAGAAAAAGAGCCCGAGCACCGCGAGGGTCATGCTCGCTACGCGAAACGCCTTGCGTGCTCCGGCCGCATCACCCACCGCAATCCGCTCGGAGATGATTTTGGAAATCGCGATAGGAAAGCCCGCTGTGGCCAAAATCAGCAGGGTTGAATAAAGCGGGTAAACCTGCATATATACGTACAGGCCGATGTCACCAGCGATATTTTGGTACGGGATTCGGTAGACCGCACCGAGGAGCTTGGAGACAAGACCGGCCGCCCCCAGAATGGCGGCGCCTTTCACAAATTGTACGGATGCCTTTTCCCTAGCCATGTGTGTGAAATATCTCCTCTCCAACCACAAACTGCGTACATTATACCACAACCGAAAGGGCACCCAAAAACAAGCGATGCTCATCTCCGTAGGCATCCCCCCACTTTTTTTAAAAGAAAAAAAACAGCCCCTCCAATCGAGGCTGTTTCGCTCAAATCCTATTGCTCCATCTGTTTGGCGAGGAAGCCTGCTGCTGTCTCTGCCATCTTTGTTTCCAAGTCGCCCATTTTTGTCGATTCATTTTTGGTCACAAGAATCACGGAGCCGATCGGATCGCCGCCAGCGACGATCGGGGCGACGACAAACGAGCCGTACGTTTCGTTTAGATCGCGACAGATCTCATAGGTTCCCGTATTTTTCTCCAGTCGCGTCTTTCTCTCCTCCAGGCTTTTCTCCACGATGCTGCCGATCGATTTTTCCATGTACTCCTTCTTGGATGCTCCCGATACGGCGATGATGGTGTCGCGATCCGAGATCAGAACGATATGATTCAGGCTCTCGTAGAGAGAGTCGGCATATTCCTTGGCGAAATCACCCAGCTCCCCAATTGGAGAATACTTTTTCAGGATGACTTCCCCATCGCGGTCTACAAAAATCTCCAGTGGGTCGCCTTCACGAATGCGCAGCGTACGACGGATTTCCTTTGGAATCACGACCCGGCCGAGGTCGTCAATGCGACGAACAATACCTGTTGCTTTCATGTCATGTTGCCTCGCTTTCCTGAGAAGTGGGTTGTGAATGGGTTGGTGGTTACCTGTATTTTTTCCTCAGATTCTCATTTTCACTACGGATTGTCGGCAGCAACATTTTCCAACTGTTTCTGTTACTCTCCCCCGGGCGGTAGCGAGTGACTATAGTATTCACTCCCGCTTCAAATATATGCGAGAAAACGAAAAAACAGGGAACGGCTGTCCCTGTTTTTCCTCCGTCATTATGAAGCTGGTTTGGTTTCCGGAATGTTGTATTTCGTGATGAGCTTGTCCAGCTCTACCTTATTAAAATGATCGTATTTCTGCTCCAGCGCCTGATTTTCCAGCTGCGCTTTCATTTCTTCAAACGTTTTTTCTTTGCGGCTTTCCACGCGCATGATGTGATAGCCGTACTCCGTCTTGACAGGCTCGCTGATTTCATTCAGCGCGAGCTTCATAGCTGCATCCTGGAATTCGGGCACCCACTGGCTGACGTCCGCATCCGCGTACAGACCGCCGGATTCCTTGCTCCCCGGATCATCCGTGTTTTCTGTCGCCAGTTTCGCAAAGTCTTCCCCTTTTTTCAGGCGGGCTACGAGGTCGTTGGCTACTTTCAGCGCTTCCTCAGGCTTGTTGTTGTGCTTTTCAAACGAAACCAGAATGTGGCGAACGGAGGCGACGGTAATCGATGCTTTATCCAAGCCCTCGTATGTCTTTTTCAGCTCCGCGTCGTTAATGTCCTTTTTCAGGACCGCCATCGACTTGTTGATCAACACCATCTGCTCGATGATCGTTTGTTGATCCAACTCCTGGTTTTTCAACAGTTGCTCAAATTTGGACGGGTCCTTGCCAAGCAAGCCCATGTACTGTCCCTTGATGTTTTCAAAGGTTTTCTCGGCCAGCTCCTGAGATTCCTTCTGGGTCGCCTCATCTGCTGCGCGGGCGGCCAGGATCTTGGTAGCGGTGTACTCCCGTGCAAAGATTTTCAGCGACTCCTGGTCAATGCTTTCGATCATCGCTCCTTGCATGGGGTTCAAGAAATTGATGACGCGCAGGAATGTCTCGAACTCTTGCGCCGTCAAACTGCCGTCCTGGTATTCCACCAGAACCGTTTTGGGATCGACCGTATACGGCAGATTCAGTTTTTTAAATTGGTCCAACACATCATCAGGCTGCGTGGCCTGTTCGCCGTTTTGCGCGGGCTGGGTCTGGTCAGCAGGCTTAGCCGCGGAGTCCTTACCCGCCGCTCCGCCGCAACCGGTCAAAAGGGACACGGCCAGCACTGCTGAAGACAACAAAGCAACAGATCGTTTCATCATTTGTGGATCTCCCTTCTCGGAAACCCGTGGCTTTCTCAAGACACGGGCCTCTCCGTACTGGTGTCTTTGCGCACCATGTGAAATTGGCGAAGCAGCTTTTCCACCAGCTGCACGCCCTCGTCTTCCCGTAACCCCTTTACTTTAACAGTTATCACGATCTGTTGTCCACCTGACAAGCCGACCCGCCTGCTCCAATTGCTGGCAAGCGCAAACAGCGCGCCCCCGTCGATATTGTTGTTTTGGCTGGGATGCAAGAAGAGTTTGATCTCGTCCGGATTCTTCTGGCTGATCTCGGTGATCTTATGCTCCAGCGCATAGACCCGCAGACGCGAAATCGTCAGCAGATTCTCCACCGGCTTGGTCAAAGGCCCGAAGCGGTCAAGCAGCTCCTCCGCGAGATCGTCCACATCCTCCAGCGTCGAGACCGCGACGAACTTTTTGTACATCTCGATCTTTTGCCGGCTGTCCGTAATGTAGGTAGACGGGAGGTACGCATCCAGCTGCAGGTTGATTTCCACAGGAGGTGCCGCTTCCTGCTTCACTTCGCCCTTCAGCTCGTCGATCGCGTCCTTCAGCATCTGGCTGTACAAATCAAAACCGACCGAGTTGATGAAGCCGTGCTGCTCCGCCCCCAGCAGATTGCCCGCCCCGCGAATGGACAAATCGCGCATGGCAATTTTGAAACCGGAGCCCAATTCTGTAAATTCCTTGATGGCCTGCAGACGCTTTTCCGCTACCTCTGTCAGCACTTTATCCCGCTGATAGGTAAAGTACGCGTAAGCAATCCGGTTGGAACGCCCGACGCGCCCCCGCAGCTGATAGAGCTGGGACAGCCCCATCTTGTCCGCATTGTGAATGATCAGCGTGTTGACGTTGGGGATGTCCACCCCTGTCTCGATGATGGTCGTGCTGACCAGGACATCGTAGTTGCCTTCCAAAAAGTCCAGGATGACGCTCTCCAGTTCGCTCTCGTTCATTTGGCCGTGCGCCACCGCGATGCGCGCGTCCGGCACCAGCATGGAGATCTGTTCCGCCATCTGCTCGATTCCCTGCACCTGGTTGTACAGGAAAAAGACCTGGCCGCCTCGGGCCATTTCCCGCTCGATCGCCTCGCGCACCAAGGCCGGGCTGTACTCCATCACATAGGTCTGCACCGGGAAGCGGTTTTCCGGCGGCGTTTCGATGACCGACAAATCGCGGACGCCGATCATCGACATATGCAGGGTACGCGGGATCGGCGTCGCCGTCAAGGTGAGCACGTCCACATTGGTTTTCAATTGCTTTAGCTTTTCCTTGTGGCTGACCCCGAATCGCTGCTCCTCGTCGACGATCAACAGGCCGAGATCGCGGAATTGAATATCCTTGGAGAGCAGACGGTGCGTTCCGATTACGACATCGACAATCCCGTCCTTCAGCCCCTTCATCGTGGCATTCTGCTCCTTGCGGGAACGGAAGCGGCTGAGTACCTCTACTCGGATCGGATAATCGGCGAAGCGCTCCCGGAAAGTTTCGTAGTGCTGCTGGGCAAGGATCGTCGTCGGAACCAGCACCGCTACCTGCTTGCCCTCCATGACCGCCTTGAACGCCGCGCGAATGGCCACCTCTGTCTTGCCGTAGCCGACGTCGCCGCAGACGAGCCGGTCCATCGGGCGTCTCTTCTCCATGTCTTGCTTCACTTCCGCGATCGCGCGGAGCTGGTCAGGCGTTTCCTGGTACGGGAACATCGCTTCGAACTCCCGCTGCTCCTCCGTATCTCGGGAGAAAGCATGGCCGACAGCCGCCTCCCTCGCTGCGTACAGCTTGATCAGGTCCTCGGCGATGTCTTTTACGGAGGACTGGACTTTGTTTTTGACGCGCTTCCACTCGCTGCCGCCGAGGCTGTACACCTTGGGCTGGCTTTCCTCGCTGGCCACGTATTTCTGGACGTGATCGATCTGCTCGATCGGCACAAACAGGCTGTCCCCGCCGGCGTATTGAATATGCAAGTAATCTTTGTGAATTCCGAGTATTTCCTTGGTTTCTATCCCTAAATACTTTCCGATTCCGTGGTTGATATGGACGACGTAATCACCCGGCTTCAGCTCCAGGTAGTTCTTGATCCGCTCGGCGTTTGTCATCGTCTGCTGCACTTTGCGGGCCTTGCGCTGCTTGGCGGTAAAGACCTCGCCCTCCGTGATGACGACTAGCTTGTTCAGCGGCAGTTCGAAGCCTGTTTGCAGATTGCCCAGGATGATTGTGGGCCGCCCCGGGGGCACTGTCGACGCCTCTTCGGTTAAGAGATCCGCCTCCATCTCGTAGTCGTGCAGGACGCGCTCCAATCTTTTTGCTCGTTCCAGATCGGCCGCGACAAAAACGATCTGGTCCTGCGCTTTTTTCCAGCGAGCCAGCTCCGTTTTCAGCACATTCATCTGGCCGTGAAAATTTTGCATCGTGCGGCAGGTGAGATTGACGATATTCTGCGGCTGCGTTTTGGGGGACTGGCGCAGAAATAGCGACAGATAGACGATCTGCCGCTGTTTGGAAGAGATGATCTCCTCATACGGGCGGGACAGGCTCAGATTTGCCATGTACTCTCCTTGCATAATCCGTCCGGTCAGCCATTCTCCCTCTTCCTTTTGAAGCTGTGCAGCCGTGTCCAAGACGCGAGACGGTTCATCGACGATCAGAACCGTGTCTTGCGGCATATAGGACAAAAGCGTATCCTGCTCAGGGTAGATCACGGAAATATAGGAGTACAGATGAGGAAAACGCTGTCCCTGCTTCATCCGCTCCACGTCGCCGCCGATATTTTCGACGACTTTTTCTTTGGCGGCCGCATCCTTCAGTTTGGCTACGGTCTCGCCGAGCTTTTGCTCCAGACGAACTGATGATTCCTGCAGCAGCGCGGTAGACGCGAACATCTCCTTGGCGGGTCCGATCGTGTAGCTTTGGATCGATTCCAGGGAACGCTGCGTCGCCATGTCAAAGCTGCGGATCGAGTCGATTTCTACATCAAACAGTTCAATGCGGACCGGCCATTCGGCGTCAATCGGATACAGGTCCACGATGCCGCCACGAACGCTCAGCTCGCCTTTCCTTTCCACCATATCCACTCGCTCGTATCCGAGTTCGATACATCGCAGCAGAAACGCGTCTATATCCAGCTCTTGCCCGACCGACAGCTCGATTTGCGATTCCTTCCAGACGTGCGGAGGAATCGCCAGACGGCGCAAACCGGCATAAGGCACAACCAAAAAACCCGTAAAGCCTTTGGCCAAACGGTTGCACACGTGAATGCGCTGCGCCAGAATGTCGGGACTGGCAACAGCCAGCTCCGACCCAATCAGTTCGTTCCCGGGATAAAGCAGCACATCTTCCGCAGGGACAAGCTCGATGAGGTCCTCATATACCTTCTGCGCCTGGAACATGTTATGGGTAATGACGCAGATCGGACGATTGCTCATCTGCCTTAGGGCAACCATCAAAGCTTGCCGTGCGGAGCCCGCCAGACCGGAGACGAGCTGTTCGCTCAGTCCGGTCTCCAATCCGGCTACAATCGTGCCGATATGGGCATCCTGTTTCATCGGGTTAATGATGACTTGCATTCACTGGTCCCCTCTCAGGTTTTTCTGTGTTGAACAAACGTATACTCCGCCTCTATGCGCAAAAGCCGGATCGGCAGTGATGATAGCGCTGCCAGTCGACCATGCGAAAAGAAGCCTTAGCTTAAGCAAGCCAAGGCCTTGTATCTGCAAGCCTTCGAAAGCACTGCCCGTTTATTGCAACGGGTTCCCTATCAATGAGAGCTCCGGGTACAATTGCAGCCCGTCGCGGCAATAACCGCACGTGATGCTGACCACGGTGTCTCCCCCTAGTTCTCTGGATATTATAAGAGCACGTTCCTCTTCGGTCAAGGAGTTCAACCCCAGCTGTTCCTCCGATACCTGGGTTTCGTCAAACTCCGCGATCCTCATGCCGCAGCAGCGGCATTCATAGCGAATGCTCATCCCTACAAACCTCCCAGCCATTCCTAGGCTTAGTATGACCGGGAGAGTGGCAAAACATACTAAGGTTTGGCGGTCGTGTTGTACTGATTCATCACTTTTACAAACGGCTCTCGCGTCCACATCGCAGCCGCAGCTGCAGCCAGCTCGGCGGCTTCATCGATCAGCGGACGCTCTGTCGCAGAAAAAGGGTGAAGCACATAATCGCTGACGCTCCGGCCCGGCTCCGGACGGCCGATCCCGATTTTGATCCGCTTAAACTCCTGGGTCCCCATATGCTGAATCAGCGATTTGATGCCATTATGGCCGCCTGCGCTTCCTTTTTCCCTGAGGCGGAGTTGTCCAGGGGGCAGATCGAGATCATCGTAGATGACCACGATGTCCTCCGGCCCTAGTTTGTAAAACTTCAAGATTTCGGCTACGGATTCGCCAGACAGGTTCATGTAGGTCTGCGGCTTCACGAGGAGTACCTTCTCTTCCTCGATCCGTCCTTCGCCGACCAACGCACGGAATTTGTTCTGCTGAACAGGTATGTTCCATTTGTCTTTAATTTTATCTATGGCTAAAAAACCAGCATTATGTCTAGTATCTTCATATTTTTTGCCGGGATTGCCCAGTCCGATGATTACTTTCACGCCTGCTCCCTCCTCATTCTCCCCTACATTCTACCGCAAAATAGAGAAGGAAACAAAGAAACCCTGACACAGAAAAAATGCCCTGACGGCAACATCAGGGCATTTTTGCAATGAACAGAAGCCGACGCTAGACCTTTTGTGCATCGTCCGTTTGCGCGGCGGCATTTTCCGCCGTCGCTTCCGCCGCCTGCTCGGCCTCGATCGACTCATCCGATTTGGCTTTTACCGGCAGAACGCTGATGACGACTTCCATCTCGTCCAGACCGAGGTCGATATTTGGCGGAACTTCCAGATCCTTGACCAGCACCACGTCCCCGATCTGCAGACCGTCTACATTCACGGTAAACGACTCGGGAATATTTCCAGGGAGGCAGGAGATCTCTACACTGTGGCGGACCAGCGTGGCCACTCCCAGCTCCGGGTCTCCCGTCATGAGAATCGGAACACTCGTATGAACTTTTTCATTCATATTGATCTTTTTAAAATCAGCGTGCAGGATATTCCCCATCACCGGATGGCGCTGCAGCTCGTAGACCATTACCATGTGCTCGTTTCCATTGATCACCAGGGAAAAGGGCTTGTTCGTCGTCTGCTGACGGAGAGCCTGATCCAACTGGCGTCCTTCTACCTGAATCGGAAGATTTTCAATGTCGGAACCGTAAATGACGGCGGGAATCCAGCCTCTTCGTCTCAATCCTTTGTTCGTCGTCTCTCCCTTGCGGCGAATGCTCGCCTGTATCGCTTCCATAAAAAAACCTCCTCTGGCAGCTAGAAGTTTCTTCCTACCTTCTAGCTTGTCCAGTGGAGGTCTTCTCCATCCCTGAAGATGGCCGTTTAGTCAAACAGCTTGCTGACCGACAGTTCTTCATGCACGCGGATAATGGCTTCCCCAATAATCGGCGCAACCGACAGCACCTTGATTTTGTCAATGAGCTGTTCCTGCGTCAGCGGAATGGTATTGGTCACGACGAGTTCGCTGATTTTCGAGTTGGCGATCCGTTCAATGGCAGGGCCAGAGAGGACCGGATGTGTGCAGCATGCGTAGACATCACGAGCACCTGCCTCAATCAGGGCGCTGGCTGCGAGCGTGATCGTGCCCGCTGTGTCAATGATGTCATCGATGATAATGGCTGTTTTCCCGTCGATGTTTCCGACGATATTCATCACTTCCGCGACGTTTGGCTCCGGGCGGCGTTTGTCGATAATCGCGATCGGCGCTTCCAGACGTTCGGCCAGTCTGCGGGCGCGCGTCACGCCACCGTGGTCAGGGGAGACGACGACGATGTCTTTCAGCCCCTTCTCGGAGAAGTATTTGCCCAAAATCGGTACTCCCAGCAGATGATCGACCGGGATGTCAAAGAATCCCTGGATCTGGGTCGCATGCAAATCCATCGTGATGACGCGGTGCGCACCGGCCGTCTCGATCAGATTGGCAACCAGTTTGGCCGTAATCGGATCGCGGGCGCGCGCTTTGCGGTCCTGGCGAGCATACCCGTAGTAGGGGATGACGACGTTGATGCTTTTGGCCGAAGCGCGCTTCAGTGCATCCACCATGACCAAAAGCTCCATCAGATGTTCGTTTACCGGTGCCGAGGTGGGTTGGATGACAAAGACATCACAGCCCCGCACGCTTTCGTTCAATTTGATCTGACATTCGCCATCGCTGAAGCGTACGGCTTCCGAATTGCCCAGCGGGACGCCGATGTGCTCGGCAATCTCCTTCGCCAGCTGAGGGTTTGCATTGCACGTAAATACCTTCAGTTTGGGGTCGCGGTAATTAGCCATTATCTTTCAAGAACCTCCCGTGTTATTCCTTTTTGCCTTTTCGCGGCATTTTTTTTGCATATCCTGGTTTGTTCACCTGACGTTCGCGGGCAATGGCCAGCGCGTCATCCGGCACATCCAGATTGATCGTGGAGCCGGCTGCTACATATGCGTTCTTCCCGACAGTTACCGGGGCCACCAGATTGGTATTGCAACCAATAAAAGCGCCATCCTTCACGACGGTTTTATGCTTGACCGCACCATCGTAGTTTACCGTGATAGTGCCGCAACCGATGTTGACATCTTCGCCAATTTCCGCGTCACCCAGATAGCTGTGGTGGGGCACCTTGGACCCCTTGCCAATTTTCGCATTTTTCAATTCCACAAAATCGCCAATTTTTGCGTTCGGACCGATCTCCGTCCCCGGACGCACATAGGCAAACGGGCCGATAGTCGTCTGACTGTCCACCTGTGCATCAATGAGTACCGAGTAAGAGATGGTCACACCGTCTGCCACGCGCGTATTGCGCAGATCTGCCTGCGGCCCGATGACGCAATCGCTGCCGATGGTTGTCCCTCTCCGCAGGTAGGTGCCCGGCTGGATCACGGTATCCGGCCCAATCTCGACATCTGCCTCAATATACGTGGACAGCGGATCGATAATCGATACGCCGTTTTTCATATGGCGAACGGCAATGCGCTTGCGCATATAAGCTTCCGCTTCTGACAACTGTGCACGGTCGTTGACACCCATGGTTTCATCCGGATCCCTTGCTTCGAAGGCGACTACCTTCTCACCGGCATCCCGAAGAATACCAATGCAATCTGTCACATAGTATTCTCCTTGTACGTTATCATTTTTCACCTGGGCCAGTGTATTCCACAATTTTTGGTTGTCAAAACAGTATATGCCTGTATTAATCTCTTTGATCGCCCGTACCTCTTCAGAGGCGTCCTTATGTTCGACGATTTTTACAACTTCGCCAGCAGCGTTGCGGACCATCCGGCCATATCCGGTCGGGTCGGGCAACACCGCTGTCAGCACAGTCGCTGCCGCCTGCTGCTCCTCATGAAAACGCAACAGCTCCGTCAATGTCTCCTCGGACAAGAGGGGGACATCGCCGTACAAAATAAACGTCGTTCCTTCTTTTCCCTGTAAAAGCGGCGCCGCCTGCTGCACGGCATGAGCTGTACCCAGCTGTTCACTTTGCAGGGCGTACTTCACCCGATCGCCCAGTGCAGCCTGAACCGTGTCGGCACCATGTCCGACGACGACCACGACATCCTCCACCCGCATGGACGCCAGCGTATCCACGACATGCTGGACCATCGGCTTTCCGCAAACGGGATGCAGGACTTTGTACAGCTTTGACTTCATCCGTGTTCCTTGACCTGCTGCTAGTACTACGGCATGGATATTCGACATGTCAACCCTCCAGCGTAGAAGTTCCACAATGACTATATCTTAATCATATGGGGATTTCAAGATAATCGGCGCATGATCCTCTAATCGTAACAGACAAGCAAATGGACTTTCGGCACGGTTTGACGCTGCCAGAAGCCTGTTTTATGATGGAATTGGCAAAGCTGCCAAAATATTTAGGTAAGAAGGAGGACGGATGCGATGAAGGCCGGCGTCTATATCTTGACGGGCTATCTGGGCAGCGGAAAAACGACCCTGCTGCAGAAGCTGCTCGCCTATTTGCGCAAACGGGACGGGCAGGTGGTTGTTCTGATGAACGAAATGGGCGAAGAAGACATTGACGGCGAACAGCTGCAAGGCTTCGGCTTTCCCGTGAAGAAACTCCTCGATGGATGCATCTGCTGCTCGATCCAAGGTGAGTTGACAGAGGGGCTGAAGGAGATTCTCTCCAGTTTTACGCCCGACCATATCCTGATCGAAACGACCGGGGTGGCTGACCCGGTGGATGTCGTGGACGCGCTGGCACATCCGGAACTCTACGACAATCTGGACCTCAAAGGGATTGTCAGCGTAGTGGACGCTTCCCGTTTTCGCGATCTGAACTCCCGCTTTTCATCCAAAGGCTCGCTGGTCAAGACCATCCGCAATCAGGTCAAATACGCCGATTTGCTTCTATTAAATAAAAGCGATCTGGTCTCTGCCGACGCCTTGGAAAAAGTGAAAGCCAAGGTGTCCGAGCTGAATCCCTACGCCCCGGTCCACGTCACCATCCACGGGGAGATGGAGCTCGATCAGCTGCTTTGGGTAAAGCGGATTGGGGAAAAGGCAGCACTGGAGAGAGAATCAGGACGGACGGGCGGTCCCGCCGTGCAAAAAAGCATCGGCAAGCTGTCCGTTTTGGGAAAAGTGAAGCAGTCTCTCGGGCTGGATCGTTCCGAACCCTCTTTGTACAATAGTATTGAAACATTTTCCTACCATTTTACTGGGCCGGTCGATGGAGAAAAATTCGAGGATTTTCTTTGGGATCTGCCGAAAAACGTCTACCGCGCCAAAGGCTATGTGCTCTTCAAGGGGCGGGATGAACTGATCTCTTTTCAGCATACGGATAATCAGGTTCATTTGTTTCCCTTTGAAAATTTTGGGCCAAAAATGGTCGCGGTGTTTATAGGAGAAGGATTGGACAAGGAAAAAATCATTGCAGATTTGCAAGCCTGCTATGCATGAACAAGGCACCCCGTCCTATGACAGGGTGCCTGTTTTTTCAAAATGGTTATGCGCCTGCTTCGATGGTGCTCTCTTCTTCCTGACCTACACGCTCATATTCGCTTAGTACTGCTGCCTGAATCTTTTCGCGCGTCGCCGAGGAAATCGGATGAGCAATATCGCGGAATTCCCCATCGGGGGTGCGCTTGCTCGGCATTGCTACGAACATGCCATTGTTTCCGTCGATTACACGGATATCATGAACCACAAATTCGTGGTCGATGGTAATGGATGCAATGGCTTTCATACGACCATCCGTATTCACGCGGCGAAGTCTAACATCTGTTACTTCCATCATGTTCACTCCCTTTATCTATAAAAAAAGCGTTTAGGAGTATTTCCACGCACTGGGTAAATATTCCTGCTCCGTTTACCGAAATTTTGCAAAAAAATCTATAATTTTCTCCAGCATACTCCAATTATTACTAAAAGACAAGCCCGGCACGCGGGTGGTGCCGGGCTTTGGTTCCGGAAACGTTGATTTTTTACTCGCCCAAATAGGCGATGACTTCGATTTCCACCTGTACATCGCGAGGCAGTCGGGCGACTTCCACAGTCGAACGGGCGGGCTTATGATCTCCGAAATAGTGGCCGTACACTTCATTCAAGCGACCAAAGTCGTCCATGTTTTTGATAAACACGGTAGCCTTTACGACGTCCGACAGGGTCAAGCCTGCTTCTGCCAGCACCCCTTTGATGTTGGCAAATACCTGATGAGTCTGCGCGACGATGTCCCCTTCGACCAACGTGCCGTCCGGACGGAGCGGAATCTGGCCGGAGGCGTACAAAAAGGAACCTGCCTTGACGGCTTGACTATACGGTCCGATTGCTGCCGGAGCTTGATTGGTGGATACGAATGAAATTCCCATAACCTTGACTCCCTTCTATTTTTGAAAGTAACTGCCCAGTTCGATTTCGATCTGCTTGCCTTTGATGTCGACCTCCTGAAGCTTGGCCAGGGAGACGTATTCATCTACCAGCCGCTCGGAGACATCGGCGGTTTCCACCAGCACGCCGCATCCGATGACGGTCGCGCGGAATTCCTGCAAGAGATCGATCATCCCCCGCACGGTGCCGCCCGCCTTCATGAAGTCGTCGACGATCAGGACGCGCGATTGTTCCGGCAGGGCCCGACGAGCGAGCGACATCGTTTGAATGCGCTTGCTGGAACCGGATACATAGTTGATGCTGACGACCGATCCCTCTGTCACTTTGTTGTCCCGCCTTACGATCACGACCGGGACATTCAGATAGAGGGCTGTCGCATACGCAAGCGGAATTCCTTTTGTCTCGACGGTCATGACCACTTCTACGTTCTTGTCCGCGAAAGCCGAAGCAAACAGCTTGCCGATCTTTGACATGGTGATGGGATTTCCCAAAATATCGGACATGTACAAGTACCCGCCAGGCAAGAGGCGTTCCGGATTGCCCAGGTGGGTAATTAATTCTTTCATGAAGTCTAGCGCGTCTTCTGTCTTGACCTTGGGAATGAACTTCACTCCCCCGGCCGCCCCCGCCACCGTAGTCAATACGCCCACGCCCTGACTCTCAAACGCCTCTTTGATGATCGACAGATCTTCACTGATGGAAGATTTCGCGGCTCCGTATTGCTCAGCAAACACGGTGAGTGGAATCAGCGTGTGGGGCTGGGCAAGCAAGTGCTGCGTCATATCGACGAGGCGGGCACTTCTGCGCAATTTCTTCATGTTTCTTCCTCCAAAACCGAATATTATGGTGCTAATGTATCACTTCCATACGTATTATGGCAAGCTTTTCCCCGCTCGGCGACTCCCAACATGCGGGCGACAAAGACATCTTTGACAAAACCCCGCAAGGCATTATAAATGCGATGAACCTTTGCCTCTTTTTGGACCAGGGCAAAAACAGTGGGGCCGCTGCCGGACATCAGCACGCCGTCTGCACCGGAGGACTCCATCAATTCCTTGATCTGACGGACCTGCGGGTGCATCTGGAGCGTGACCTCCTCCAGCACATTGCCGAGGGATGAGCACATCAGCGAAAAATTCTGTTCGTGTATCGCTGTCAGCATCTTTTCTGTAGCCGGATGATGTTGAATTTCCTTTACGCGCAAGTTGCCGTACACATCCGCTGTCGACACGCCAATCGGCGGCTTGGCCAGTATGATCCAGCACGGCGGCGGCGGCGGCAGATGATCGATCTGCTCCCCCCTGCCCGTAGCCAGTGCGGTTCCGCCATACACACAAAAGGGCACGTCCGAGCCAATTTCCGCCCCGATCTGGGCCAGCTCGTCCAGTCCCAGGCCTAGATTCCAAAGCTGATTTAATCCTCTCAATGCGGCGGCGGCATCGCTGCTTCCCCCTGCAAGCCCGGCCGCTACCGGAATCTGCTTGTCTATGTAGATTCGTACTCCATGCGGTACTTGATAGCGTTCCTTGAGCAGCACCGCCGCTTTATAGGCGTGGTTTCTGCTGTCGTCGGGTACAAAGCTGGCTGAACAATCCAGCGAAATAGAGCCGTCATCGCGCAAGGTCAGATCAACCCGGTCCGCCAGGTCTACTGTGGTCATCACCATTTCTACTTCGTGATAGCCGTCAGGACGTTTGGCCAGTACATCAAGCGTTAAATTAATTTTGGCGGGCGCTTTGACCGAGATACGCACGTTGTTCACCTCTGCCTACGATCTGATGATTTCCTAGTCTCTTATTGTAGCACAGGGGGATTCTGCCATGCCAGTAGCGGGGAAACGAGGCTGTGATGAGAAAAATCATGGTTCTCCATGGTTTAAAAGATTATAAAGAAGTAACAATGGCAGTCTGGTGAGGATTCAGAAGGTCATTGTTACCGACTTATGGCAGTTTATATCTGTATCCTTTTGGTTGATAATTCCGTCTGAAATAACAAGAAAATAAATACGGGTATCAAAGCGTCCATTAACAAGAAAGTGGTGACATGATCAATGAGTGCGATCGCTATTGGGTTTACCTTTATGATTGCTGCGAGCTTATTGTGGATGATTTTTAGCACGATTAAAAATAACAAACTGCCAAAAAAGACGGATTATACTCCTTTTGATGACATGATGTCGGGACGCGTTGACAAAGGTCCGATTGAATCATTTATGAATCAGAACGAGAATGAAAAAGAGCATTGAAAAGATTCTACCTCATTTTTTATCCATCATTGCTTCACCCGGATTTTTTTTGAAAAGCAACGGTCCCGTGAAGAAGCATGTTTCCCTGCGTTGCGACTGTGGAGCCCAGCCCAGCGGAGGGGCGATTCGCGGGAAAAGGGGCGCAACGTGGGATGACCTCGGAGCGTTTCTGCTTTTGCGCACCCCCGCGAATCGTCCCGGAGTGGACAGGATAAGCGCCCTTGCGGGCGGAGCCCGGAGCTTAGCAGGGAAACATGCTTCTTCTCACTGCGGCATCGGATAAAAAAAGAAAGCCGGGTTTCCCCGGCCTTCCTTGTCAACGAGTATTCGTGGTATTTTGCTTCGCTAACGCTTCCTCGGCAATCTGAATGGCGCGTTTGACCAGATTCCCTGCGTCACGCGTCGTGATGGCACCCCATCCCTCGGTTTTCACGGTATCGTAAAACCCTAGTTCCTTGGCAAGCTCCATCTTGAACTCATCAGACATGATGCCTCGTCTGCGACCCATAAACACCCTCCCTTTCTCGTTGACAAACCTAGTATGCACGGGAAGGGACAAAAAAAACAGTAGAGCCTGGGTCGGCTCTACTGTTGTACAAATGTAATGCGAATGTGCTCGTTCTCTCTGCAGACAGTCAACTCAACTGTTTCCGTCAAAATGTCAGCATAGCTGTATGAAACCCGTTCAAACAATTGATCGTCGTCAAGCTTGACTACAAAAACTGACGGGTATGTTTCTTCGAGGATGCCCGTCCGCTCGACGGTCTTGCGTCGACCGCCATTGGCCTTAAGTAGGATGCGTTCGCCAATGTGCCCGTCTAAACTGCGTTTAATGTCAAGTAACGCGTTTCTTGCCATTGTTCCATCCACCTCGCTTGATTCCATTGTAACAGCATATGCTTATTTTGTCAAACAAATAAAAAATTATAGCAATCCGTCCGAGTTTTTGTCAACGACCTTTTTTTCGATAATGGCGGGGATATTTGTCGATTTTCATTCATTTTTTAAAATGGCGGCAAAAAACCCCAGGTTTGCGTATTTCACGCAACTATCCTGGGGCTCCATCTGGTTTATTTTGTTAACAATTGGCGTCGAACTGCCTCGTTTGCGAGCTGGGCAAATTCTTCGATCGACAAGGTTTCCCCCCGTCTGCTGGGTTCGATGCCGAGATCGGCTAGCATCTGTATTACCTCTTCTTTTCTTGTCTTGTCAAACAGCCCACTCATCAGGTTGTTCAGGAGGGTCTTTCGGCGCTGGGCAAAACAGGCCCGAACGACCCGAAAGAACAGGCCTTCCTCTTCTACCTCTACCGGAGGGACGTCCCGTATCTTCAGGCGAATCACTGCAGAGTCTACATTGGGGCGAGGGATAAAGACACTGGCTGGCACCACCATCGCCACTTCCGTCTCCGCATAAAATTGGGCAGCCACGCTCAATGATCCGTAATCCTTGGTGCCCGGTTTGGCGGCAATTCTCTCCGCCACCTCTTTTTGAATCATGACCACAATATTTTCCAGAGGCAATCTCTCTTCCAAGAGCTTCATCAGAATAGGCGTCGTCACATAGTACGGGAGGTTGGCGACAACGCTGACCTTCTCGTAGCCCTTTAGCTTGTCCCGAAAGAGGGCGGCCAGATCCAGTTCCAGCACATCGCCGTGCACCACCTCTACGTTGTCGTAGGGCGCCAGCGTGTCGCCCAGGATGGGCAGCAGCCGTTGGTCGATCTCAATGGCGATGACACGCCCTGCGGCGCGGCAGAGCTGTTCCGTCAGTGCGCCAATCCCCGGACCGATCTCGATGACGGCTCTGGATTTATCCAGATGGGCGGCATCTACGATATTGTGCAGGATATTGGTGTCAATCAAAAAGTTTTGGCCCAGGCTCTTTTTAAAGGAGAAGCCGTATTTCTCCAAAACCTCTCTGGTTCTGGTTGGGGTGGCAATATCTTTTCCTGAGGCATTCATCTGGCCTGACCCTCCTTACGATCCTCTGCATCTGCTGATTGTATCGCTTCCATCGCTTCGAGAAACTCTTCCCGCGTGATCTGAAACGCATTGAGGCGAGCCAGCATCTGCTTGGCATTGGCGTAACCGACGCCGAGACGCTCCCCCAGCTTGATTCGCCGCTCTTTGGAGCCCGCTCCCGATGTAAGCCCGTACTGAAGCATATCATCTGCGGTAATTTCCCCCGGGCTTTCCGCCATTTCGCTCCTCACATCCCGAAGCGCACGGACAATCGTCTCAGGGGATGCGTTTTCCACGCCGATGTCGCCCTTTCGAGTACCGTCTGCTTGCGTGATAAAGGCGTGCTTGCAGCCCGGCACAGCCCGACTGATGATCTTTCGAATCCGCTCTCCCTGATAGTCCGGATCTGTAAAGATGATGACGCCTCGCTTGCTCTGCGCGAGGCGAATCCGCTCAATCGTTTTGTCGTTAATCGCCGATCCGCCTGTTTCGATCGTATCGGCATCGACGGCTCGCTTGATCGCGGCTGTATCATCTCGCCCCTCGACGACAATGACTTCCTTAATCTTCATGCTGGTGCTCCCGCTTTCATAAAATGTCTATTGACGGTAGTAGTTTGTGAAACGTTTTTGGCCTTCTTCCGTCTTACTTAATAACACAGCTTAACACATTCTCCCATGAGAAAACCACTGTCCTGTCTCCGGCCCGCTCCCTGCGCTGACGCAGTCAATCATGCGATCCCGGAACAGAAAAAAGAGACAGAGGCAATGAGCCCCTGTCCTACGGTTTTTCCGGTCCGATAATATAGACGGTACGGTTTCGCTTTCGGCCAAACTGAACCGCGTCTGCATCGGTACTCACGAATACATCGATCTTAGAGCCGCGTATGGCTCCTCCTGTATCTTCTGCTCGACGGTAGCCTATCCCGTCGATAAATACCCACCATCCGAGCGGAATGACCTTTGGATCGACCGCGATGGTGTGCCCTGCCTTTGCCTTTACTCCCGTCGCCGTCCGCCCGTATCCAGGCGATCCTGGAGGCTTCCCGCCGCCAGACGGTGAGTAGGCCGTTAAAGTAACCCCGTTCAAGACCTTTTTGGGCCGGAACACTTTCCCACCACGGGAGACCATTCCCGCCGCGGATGCTACGACTCGATTCGACTGATCGTCGATCTGAACAGCCACTGCTGTCCCTACCGCTACGATGCGATCTTTTTTTGGTGTGATGACATCTCGCTTGATCAGTTCACGGGAGACTTCCTTGCCGTTCTCCGTGACCAATTTATAATGCGCGAGGGCTTTCCCTTCCTGACCTTCTTGGATGACACGCGTTTTCCCTTTTGCGAGAACGGGATCGTTTTTGCGCATTTCCTGAAAAGCGACCCGCTCCTCGAGCTGCACTACTTTTTCCTCTACACGCGTGATGACAATGCTGGTCTCTTTGGAAAGAGCCTCTGCAAGAGCCGGTTCTACCCGATCCTGCTGTCTGACTGCGATGCCCGCATCCTGAAGTGCGCCTGCTACGTCGCGCTTCAAGGTATGCACTACTTTTGTCTGCCCGTCCACCTGGACTGGTATCGCCCAGCTGGTATGTAAGGTAATGGTTGCTCCATTTTTTATTTTCGTGTTTGCGTCTGGTTGTAGTTGATCTTTTTCCGTTACCGTAATGTGACGTTCGGCCAAAAACTGTTCGACGGTGGAGGCTTTGGTCGCGACCTGTTTCGTGGTCCCATCCATCGTGAACATAACCTGTTTTGGCTGGGTGGCTTGGGCAGAGAAATAGCCAATCATGGGAACCAGCACCAGAGCGAGACCGCCAAAAACGGCGATGGCTCGTTTCTTTTGCCTATCCCACATCGTGCGTAACTCCATTTCCCACACTCCTTTTTCTTGGAAAAGCATAGGCATGCTTTTCGCGTCTAGCCAGGCAAGGGTTGATGAAATCGCACCAATATTTTGGAAATTGGCCTTTCTGAACAAGGTCGGTTTTGATTGTATGCTACTTTTTTCTCTTTGTCAAATTCCCTCTGCCTGAGGATTTCGATTGTCTACCAGCCTAGCATCAACCGATTGACGAATGGAAGCGGGTTTCTGTCGAGGGTGCCTGTCGATTTGATAGGAATCTTTCGACACACGTACCTTCATGATATGCAGGGATGTCCTTTAAAAGAACGAGTTTTTTTTGCGGTGGATAAAAATGGGTCCCAGAGGCTGCGCCCACTACTCTTTCTCCTTTTGTTGCAAGGAGATGATTTTTCGAATCAACTCTTTCTTGATTTTCCCCCCGTATTCTTTTTGCAAAAAGAATACATCCTCATTCTCTTCCAATACCTCCTTCTTGATGGTATAAACCACTCGATCATCCCTGATCCTCACCTTTCCCTGAACGCCGCCGAGGGGAGAGTAGGTGTCAGATTTTTGGTTTTTGCGCAAGAAAACAAGGTAGGCATTCCCTTTCTTCATGACAGGCGAATCCACTACGGTTTGTTCCACGATTTTCGCTTGGTGTTGTCCGGTACTCGGTTTGTTTATCGCTACTTTTCCGTAATCTACCGGTCCTCCCACTTCCGCGATGACCATCTCCTGTAACGCACGGTCCCCTTTATACAACTCCGTAATGGCTGCCTTGGATACGGTTTGAGCAGCCGTTTCACGCACCATCTCCACCGATTGATCGATGATTTTGATTTCAGCTACCACGTCTGCATCTGCATACATCTCTTCTATGCTTGAATACATGGAGTCCATCAACGCTCGGGTCGAAACTGTTGGATATTCTGATTCGCTTGCGTACAGATCATCATGATTTGAAGTTGCTCCGTAAAAGGCAAGGAATGCCACAGCAATCGCCACGAGCACGATGGTCATTGCCGTTTTGATCTTCATATTATCTGCCCCCTCCCACTGGCTGATGGTTTGTCGGGAACATGCGGATTGGCACGAAAGAAAGAAAAAGTGCACCCGCGTTGATACATTGGGTTTCCGAAATCGCCAATGTCTCTTGTTGCGGATGCACTTTATCGGACAAGCCTGATCTTTATTCGTTAGTCATTACAACCGGAACAGCCTTCGAGCATTCTCGCTCGTCACCTGCGCCATCTCTTCGTAGGACAGCCCTCGGATCGCAGCCATCTCTTCGCATACGTAGCGGACATAGCCCGACTCATTGCGCTTCCCGCGGAAGGGATGCGGCGTCAGGTACGGACAGTCTGTCTCGATCAGCAGACGGTCGAGCGGCACCTTGGCTGCCACTTCTTTGGGCTGCTTGGCGTTTTTAAAGGTCAGCGGCCCGCCGAAGGAAATGTAGAAGTTCATGTCCAGCGCCAGCTTGGCGGTCTCCCAGCTGCCGGAAAAGCAGTGCATGATGCCGCCCACCTCGGCTGCTTTTTCTTCCCGCAAAATGTTGATCACATCCTGATGGGCATCGCGGTTGTGGATGATGATCGGCATGCCCAGCTTGCGGGCCAGGCGGATTTGCTTGCGGAATACCTCGGCCTGCACATCGCGCGGCGAGGTGTCCCAGTAGTAGTCCAAGCCCATCTCGCCGAGGCCGACTACTTTGGGGTGGCGGCTCAACTCCTCCAGCCACTCCAGGTGCTCATCCGTCATATCTTTAGCATCCTGCGGGTGCCAGCCGACGACTGCGTAGATAAAGTCATGGCTCTCCGCAAGCTGCAGGCAGGTCGGAATCGTTTCTGCGTTAAACCCGATGTTGACGATGGTACTGACGCCATTTTCCCGAGCGCGAGCGATTACCTCATCGCGGTCTTCGTCAAACGCCGGGGCGTTGAGGTGCGCGTGCGTTTCGAATAACAACTGTGCGTCCTCCCTTTCCTTATTTCACAATGGCCCCGTTCGGCATGCTCGGATCTACGGTTGCCAGCGTCAGCTGATCGCCCGCAGAAGCGGCCAGGATCATGCCCTGGGAGAGCTCGCCGCGCAGTTTCACCGGCTTCAGATTGGCGACGACGATTACTTTTTGGCCGACCAAATCCTCCGGAGCGTAGTATTTGGCGATGCCCGACACCACCTGGCGCTTTTCATAGCCCAGATCCAGTTGAAGAATCAACAGTTTATCCGCATTGGGGTGCTTGGCGCATTCGACGACCTGCGCGACACGCAGCTCAACCTTCCCAAAATCATCGATGCCGATCTCTTCTTTTGCGTCCTCTGGTTTTTCTGTTGCAGCAGTCTCCGCTACCTTGTCGGCTGCAGCTGCTTTTTCATTTGCAGTGTCCACGGATGCTCCTCCTTTTAATGCCTCTTGCTTCTTCTTGTTTTCTTCGGCCTGACGGCGCGCTTCCGCCGTAGACTCATCGATAAAGGCCAGCTCAGCCGCCACGTCCAGACGCGGGAATAACAGCTCCTTGCGCGTCACCTTGCTTCCTGCCGGCAGACCGCCCCACACACCGGCCGATTCCCAGGTGCAGGCTTCCGGATTGTCCAGGATGCCCAGCTGATCCCAGATTTTCGCCGGAGTCTTGGTCATGAAGGGCTGAATCAGGATCGAGGAGATGCGGATGCTCTCCATCAGATTGTACATCACCGTAGCCAGGCGCCCCTTGGTCTCGTCGGATTTCGCCAGATTCCACGGCATGGTCTCGTCGATGTATTTATTGGTGCGGCCCACCAATTCCCAGATGTGGGCGAGCGCATTGCTAAAGCGCATCTCGTCCAGATGCTCTTCTACGAGGGCTTTGGTCTTGGTCGCCAGTTCGATCAGACTGTCGTCTGGCTCTCCCTTTTCCTGCGGGGCCGGCACAGCGCCGTCAAAATACTTCTCGATCATGATCGTCGTGCGGCTCAGCAGATTGCCGATGTCATTGGCCAGATCGTAGTTGAGACGCTGAATGAAGCTCTCCGGCGTAAATACTCCGTCCTGGCCGAACTGAATCTCACGGAGCAGGAAGTAGCGCACACTGTCCGATCCGTAGCGGTCGATCAGCAGCTTGGGATCGATCACGTTTCCTTTGGATTTCGACATCTTGCCATCCGGCATCAGCAGCCAGCCATGGCCAAACACCTTTTTCGGCAGGGGCAGATCGAGTGCCATCAACAAAATCGGCCAGTAAATCGTATGGAAACGGAGGATGTCTTTGCCGACCAGATGCACATCGGCTGGCCAGTAGCGCTGGTATTTGCTGTCGTCTTCGGACAGGTAGCCGAGCGCGGTGATGTAATTCGCCAGCGCGTCGATCCAGACGTAGATCACATGCGCCGGATCGCTTGGCACCTGGATCCCCCAGTCGAAGGTGCTGCGGGAGACACTGAGATCCTGCAGACCGGGCTTCAGGAAGTTGTTGATCATCTCATTGCGACGGGTCTCCGGCTGAATAAACTCCGGATTCGCCTCGATGTGCTGGAGCAATTTGTCCTGATATTTGGACAGGCGGAAGAAGTAGTTTTGCTCTTTGACCTTCTTGACTTCGCGTCCGCAGTCGGGACAGAAATAACCTTTGTCGGTCTTGCACTGCGTCTCCGTCCAGAAAGCCTCGTCCGGCACACAGTAAAAGCCCTCATACTCTCCCAGATAGATATCTCCCTGATCGAGCAGGCGCTGAAAGATTTTTTGCACCACTACCTTATGGCGGGGCTGTGTGGTGCGGATAAAGTCATCGTAGGAGATGTCCAGCTTTTCCCACAGGTCCCGAATCCAGTCGACGATCGGATCGATGAACTCCAGGGGCTGCTTGCCGTCTTCAGCAGCTCTCTCCTGCAGCTTTTGTCCGTGCTCATCCGTTCCGGTGAGGTAGTAGACATCATAGCCGCGCAAGCGTTTGTAGCGGGCCATGGCATCCGCCGCAATCGTGGTATACGCATTTCCGATGTGCAGCTTGTTGCTGGGGTAATAAATCGGCGTGGTAATGTAATAGGTCGGTTTCATACCAGGGTAACCTCCTTCAAAAAATAAAAAACCCGCCCCGGATTGGGACGAGTTTGTTCTCGTGGTACCACCCAAATACTCCGCTTTCTCACGAAAAACGGACTTGGCGAGTCATCTCTGGTGACTCCGCCTGTAACGCAGGCACGCGTCACGAACTACGCTAAGCCATTCGGCTGTTCATCCGTGAAACTCGGGGCCCATCTTCAGCTTGGTCTCTTATACCGGTTTGCAGCTACCCCGGCTCTCTGCGATAAGCGAAACAAGCCTACTCTTCCCGTCATGGTCGATTACATATGATCCTTGGTTGCTTCCTATTCTATTGTACACAATAGGGTTTGTTTGTAAACCTTTCCTTCGGCGGAAACCTAGATCCGATAGATTGGTGTGTTTTGTCGAACAACAATTTGAGCCCATCATATTTTGTCGAATAAAATCTACATATTCGACATGAAGTGACTAAATCGACACTGAGAAATCCCAGTTATTTTTTTACATACATCCTGCCACATGTAAAAAATTACATATGTAAACGGTGCTATTAATTGATTTTGAATGTAAAAAACAAATTTGTCTTCAAGGAAATGTAAAAAGCATGTTGACACCTTTGGGAATCGCTGGTATGATGAAAACACCGGAAATTGTCGAATATTGACGATTATAAATTCGATTCAAACAATATACGACATTTTAAACATCTTTGAGAGGAGAGGCTGTACATGATGAAATCGACAGGAATTGTTAGAAAAGTGGACGAGCTGGGTCGCGTGGTGATTCCGATCGAACTGCGCCGTACGTTGGGTATTGCTGAAAAGGATGCGCTGGAGATTTACGTGGACGGCGAGCGCATTATTCTGAAAAAGTACGAGCCTGCCTGCATCTTCTGTGGAAATGCGGATCGTGTCTCCCATTTTAAAGGAAAAATCGTTTGCCAAGACTGTCTGACGGAAATGCCAGTCGTCAAACGCTAATTGTTATCTCGCCATGATATGGCTGCATTTGCTTGCATAATAAAGAGGCTGGTCTTTTGAACCAGCCTCTCTTTTTTTTTGCTTTCGACGATGACTGCGATTACTGCGGGTATTCGCGGTGGTACTCGTTGTACACATCGCGTTTGGACACACCCCGGTCGTCTGCGGCCAGCTTGATCGCTTCTTTTTTGCTGAAGCCCTGATCGCAGTACCTGTCGACATGCTCGACGATGGTGACGTGCATCCACCACTGTTCTTCATCGGGATTTTTTTCGCTGTCCTGCGTGAAGCCTTCGACAATGAGACAGTATTCACCGCGCGGCTCATTTTCCTTGAGGTGCTGAATTAGCTCGTCCAGCCTGCCTCGAGCGAATTCCTCATACCGCTTGGTCAACTCCCTAGCGAGGACGGCTCTCCTGTCCCCCCACTCTTCGCGGATCGCCTCCAGGGTCTTCGCGATACGGTGAGGCGCTTCGTAGAACAGCAGGGTCTCGGGATAATAACGCAGCCGCTCCAACTCCTTGCGGCGATCTTTGTTTTCCCGCGGCAAGAATCCGCAAAAGACGAAGCGGTCGGTCGGCAGGCCGGAAGCGATCAGCGCGGTCAAAGCGGCGTTGGCCCCGGGGATGGGCACCACCGGAAAACCTGCAGCTACCGCGTCCCGCACCAGATCCGCACCGGGATCCGAGATCGCGGGCAGTCCCGCATCACTCACCAAAGCGATTTGCCTGCCCTCCTCCAGCCACTGCAAGAGCCCGCTCCCGCTCGCTTCTTTATTGTGCTCGTGGTAGCTCACGGTGCGCTTGTCGATCTGAAAATGATTGAGGAGCTTTCGCGTTTGCCGCGTATCCTCACAAGCGATCACGTCAACAGAACGGAGGGTCTCCAGGCAGCGGACGGAGATGTCATCCAGATTGCCGATCGGTGTCGCGACCAGATAGAGCACACCCGTTTTTTCACTTAGAAAACTTCTCTGGATGTTCATCCGTATCATCCTTCCCCTGCACAATCAGATTTTCTTTTTGCAAGCGAGTCAGCCGTTTGATCGCTTCCTCCCGGCGCAGCCCCCAGGATCGGTCCGTCCCTTCCTCTACATAGAGGAGCTCCACCGGTCCCCGCCCTCTCGTGTACTTGGCTCCTTTGCCTTCGTTGTGTTCGCGCAGTCTGCGCTCCATCTCGGTGGTATAGCCTGTGTAGTACGTGCCGTCCGCACAGCGCAGGATATAGACAAAATGAGCCTTATGCGAGGGAATCCCGTCTTCCAAAATAGATCTCCTGCAGTTCTTCACAGTATTCCTCCCCGTTTTCGTAGACAATCAGCGGGGGCTGAATCCGCAGCTCCGGCTTGCCATTGCGGATTCCTTCGATCAATACCATATTGGGCTCGGCATCGCGTCTTGGATATACCAGCCGCATCCGTTTCGGTTCGATATGGTACGTTCGCATCAGGGTGACGATGTCGATCAGCCGTGTCGAGCGGTGCACGAGGGCGAGCTTTCCTCCGTTTTTCAACAGCTGGCTGCCCACGCGGATGACGTCCTCCAGCGAAAGGAGAATCTCGTGGCGGGCGATGGCAAAGTGTTCGCTCAGATTCTGCTCACCGCTGGCTGCCGGCATGTACGGCGGATTGCAGGTAATGAGATCAAATTTTCCGTAACCGAAGAGCCCTACCGCTTCCTTCACGTCCCCCAGATGCATGGTGAGCCGCTCCTGCAGCCCGTTCAATTGCACATTGCGGCTGGCCATATCATAAAGGCGCGGCTGAATCTCGATGCCCTCAAAAACAGCTTCGGGCGAGCGTGTCGTCATGATCAGCGGAATCGCTCCGTTTCCGGTGCACATGTCCAGCACGCGTCCCCGCTTGGGTACGGAGGCAAATCGCGCCAGCAGCACGGCATCCATCGAAAAACAAAATACTTCATGGCTTTGGATAATTTTCATTTCGTGAGTCAACAGATCGTCAATTCGCTCCGACTCGTAGAGCGGCACATTTTTCTCTGCTTCCATGCTAGGTTCTTGCTCCTTTGGCGGCAGTGGCGTCGCCCGCCCAATCTTCTAGGTCTGAAAAAGCGACCTGCAGGAATGATCAGGTCGCTTGGTTTGCCGATTCAGTTGCTTCATGTCTGCTTCCTTACTTTTGCACGCTGCTGAGGAAAGAGAGGCAGAACAAGCAATCTCCCTCTTTACGCAAGCTGCCGAAGTGCACATTGCAAATATGGAAGCCTTCCGCGTAGAGTCGCGCCAGATTATCATACCCTTCTCCGACTACCTTTTTCTTGGCGTCATCTACTTTAACCTGCTCCGACCGTTTTTGTTTCGGCGGAGAGGCAGTCGCTTTTTTGTCCAGTCGGTTGCGAAGGTGCTGGTTTTCAACGAGTAATTGGGCGTTCTCCTCCATCAAGACCACGATGACGTCCTTTAACTCACCAATTTCTTGATACAGTTCGCCAATTCGTTCTTCAATACTGGCCATCTTGACGAAGATTTCCCGTTTGTCCACTTGCTCACCTCATCCTGGCTCCCCGTACTTTGTCTATCTGTCGCTTACAGGTGGGGCTGGCCCACAATGACTTCATCCGTCGTAAATTCCATGATCCGTCTGTTTTCGGAAAGCTCTACCTGCATCGAGTGGTCCAGAATGTTCAAGGATACCACGCGCCCCGCGCCGAGCGGCGTCGTGACGACTGCCCCAATGTCCGGCATCTCATCCCGAGTGCTTTCGTAGTTGTCATTTTCGTACTTCAGACAGCACATCAGGCGTCCGCACAAGCCGGAGATCTTCGCCGGGTTGAGCGAGAGATTCTGATCTTTTGCCATCTTGATCGAGACCGGCTCGAAATCGCCTAGAAAGGTAGAGCAGCAGAGAAGCCGTCCACAAGGCCCGATACCCCCGAGCATTTTGGCTTCATCGCGTACACCAATCTGGCGCAGCTCAATCCGCGTGCGGAAGACGGAAGCCAGATCCTTCACCAGCTCGCGAAAGTCGACGCGGCCGTCCGCTGTGAAGTAAAAAATGATCTTGTTGCGGTCAAATGTGTATTCGACGTCGACAAGCTTCATATCCAGCTTGTGTTCCTTGATTTTGGTCTGACAGACGGCAAACGCGTTTTTGGCGGCCTGCTTGTTTTCTTCGACCTGCCTTGCGTCCTTTTCGTCGGCCATCCGAATGACTTTCTTCAACGGCAATACGACATCCGAGTCGGCTACCTGCTTGCGGCCGATTACGACCTTGCCGTACTCCACCCCTCTCGCCGTCTCTACGATCACGGATGAATCCCGCTCGATGGGCAGCTGGTCGGGGTCAAAGTAATATATTTTGCCCGCTTTTTTAAAACGGACACCTACAACCTCGTACAAGGTTATCCCTCCTGGATTTGAAGAACCAACCGCTCAAGGGCCAACTGTGGGTTGGCATTTCGCTCTATCCGATTTTTCGTTTCCATGACCAGATCGATTCCGTGCAAGAGCTCAGTTTTTGTCCAAATCAAGGCTTGTCCTTGCAACACATCCTGTTGGTCATTGTTGATGAGATGGGCATGTCTGTCTGCTTGCACATACAGGATATCGCGCAGCCAAAGGATGAGCAAATCCAAGAAGAGGGGTAGTTCCTCCTTTATTTTGTCGCTCTTTTGAAGCATATCGTGAATGGTATAAAGAACCGTGGAGTTGTGTTGCTTACATTCCTGCACCAATTGTATCATTACATTTCTCAGCTGTGCAAACCATTCTGCTTGGCTGAGCGCACGAGCTTCTTCCAGATTTGACGTTATGTGGGACACGATCCTCGCCAGTCCTGGTGATATTCCTTCCGCCGTCAATTTTTCCGCGATCGATTCCGGCGAAAGCGGGGAAAACTGTACAATTTGGCAGCGCGACAGAATCGTCGGCAGCATCGCGTGGCTCTGCTCCGTCAGCAGTACCGCTACCACACCCTCCGGTGGCTCTTCGAGGAATTTTAGCAGGCTGTTGGCCGCCTGCACCGTCATCTTGTCGACATGCTCAATGATGTACACTTTGTGGAAGGACTCCACCGCACGCATCGCCATCTCCTTTTGCAGATGACGAATCTGGTCAATCTTGATGGAAGCCCCGTCCGGCGTGATCAGCAGCACGTCGGGGTGATTTCCCGCTTCAATTCTCCTGCATGCAAGACAGGCCCCGCAGGCGTCCGCTTCTTTTTCCGTACAAAAGAGGGACTTCGCCAGATGCAGGGCCATCTGTTTTTTCCCTGCGCCCCTCGGACCGGCAAACAGATAAGCGTGAGCCAGCCGGTCATTGCGCAGACTATGATAGAGCAGCTCCGCCGCACGCGGCTGCTGCGATAGTGTTGTCCATGTCATGGCATGTCACCTAGAGAGTAGCTTGTTTTTTAGAATGAATGGAACTGTTGAACATCCAGAACAAAAACGGCAGCTCCGCCCACCTGAACCTCTAGCGGATACGGCATGAAAGAGTCAACGGCGTTGCTCAATGGTGAGACAGGAGTGACCATCTGTTTTCGTGATTTGCAGTTCTGCTGAATAATTTCAATGACTTCAGGCAGGTTTTCGTCATTGGTACCGATTAAAAATGTCGTATTGCCAGCGCGCAAAAAGCTTCCCGTACTCGCCAATTTTGTCGCCCGGAAACCTTTTTTCACTAACTGCTGTGACAGACGACCACTGTCTTTATCCTGAACGACAGCAACCACCATCTTCATACGGCGCTCACCCTTTCCGCGAAGTTTTTGTTCTACCTGTCTTCCTCCTATTATATGAGGAAGCCCGGTACTGTGTAACGATATTCTTCTTACACATAGTATACAGCATGTTCACATCCGTTCGGTACTTAAACCTGCAGACGAGTCTCCAATTCTCTGAGCGCCTCCTGGTACACCTGATCGACCGGTCTCTCGGCATCGATCACGACGAATCGGTGAGCAAATCTCTCGCGGACGACCCGGTATCCCTCTCTGACTTTTTCGTGGAAGTCCAGGGCTTCGAGATCCAGCCGGTTGATCTCCCGGCCTTTGGTCGCATTGATCCGGGCCAGCCCCACCTCTGGACGGACGTCAAAGTACAGGGTCAGATCCGGCATGCAATTCTCCACGGCAAATTGATTGATCGCAAACACCTCGTCGATGCCGATTCCTCTGGCGTACCCCTGATAGGCGAGGCTGCTGTCGATAAAGCGGTCGCACAGCACTACCATGCCCGCCTTCAGTGCAGGCAGCACCTTTTCCGCCAGATGCTGTCTTCTCGCCGCGGCATAGAGCAAGGCTTCCGTACGCTTGTCCATATTGACGTAGGCGGGATTGAGGATGATGTCGCGGATTTTTTCCGCGATCTCGATGCCCCCCGGCTCCCGCGTCAGCACGACGTTCCACCCTTTTTTGCACAGCTCCTCGTACAGGCGGGTTGCGACCGTTGATTTTCCAGCCCCATCTGCTCCTTCTACCGTGATGAACCTGCCTGTTTGTCTCGTTGTCACCGCGAATGCTCCTTCCAAGATCTCTATCTTCGAATGTATTTGACGACCTGTATGGTTTGCAGGCTGGCATCCCGCACCCCTTGAAACCTGACCCGGCTTTTCCGCAGCTCTGTCAATTGCTGCAGAAAAGGCGCATCAATCCGCTCGCCTGGCGCAAGCAGCGGTATTCCCGGCGGATAGGGGATGATCATTTCGCCTGCGATATGGCCCTCGGCCTGTTCCAGCGGGATGCTGATTCGTTCCGCGTCCATCGCTTCATGTATCGGCATGGCCTGTTCCCGTAAAAAACTGGACGAGACCATCCCGGCCTGCGCAAAGCGCCTGGACGATTGCGCAGACTGGCAGGGCAGAGACTCCAGCACTCGCATCAGCTGATGGAGATCTTCCGCTCTCGTCCCGGACGATGCCGCCAGGAGCACATGGGAGGTGTCCGCCAGCTCCGGATAGATGCTGCTTTCCTCCAGCAGCTGCTGCAGCCCGTAGCCGTCCAGATCATCCGTGCGCAAAATCAGCATCAGTTTCAGCGGATCCATCGTCGTATAGACACTGCTTGGCCCCAGTTCGGCCAGCTCCAGCCAGGCGAGGGAACGAATGCGCTCCCGCAGCCTCTCCAGTTGGGGAAGCAGCTCGCTCCATTCCTGACCGGCCTCATGGACCAGATGGCGTCTGGCCAGATCGAGGGAGGCCATCAGGAGGTAGGAGGGGCTGGACGATTGCAAGATCGCCAGACTTCGGGCCAGCCGCTCCCGATCGATCCGCGGCCCCTGTATATGAAGCATGGAGGACATCGTCAGCGCGGCGGTCATCTTGTGCGTCGATTGGACGGCCGCATCGACGCCGCACTGCATCGCCGATAGCGGAAAAGCGGAGTGGAAACCGTAGTGAGAGCCATGCGCCTCATCCACGAGCAGCGGTATCCCGAACCGGTGAACCACCGCCGCCATTTTGGCCAGGTCGATCCCCATGCCGTAATAAGTCGGGTTGGTGATAAACACAGCTTTTGCGTCCGGATGGACCTGCAATGCCCGCTCCACATCTTCTCGCCGTATCCCCGCCGCCACGCCGCTGTCCGGATCGACGGCAGGCACGATATAGACAGGATGAGCGCGTGCCAGCATCATCCCGTGAAAAACAGATTTATGGCAGTTTCGCTGCACCAGAATTTTGTCCCCCGGACGGCACACACTCATGATCAGGGCCATGTTGCCCACCGTACTGCCCCCGATGAGAAAGCGCGTCTCCTCCGCACCGAATGCTTCCGCAGCCAGCGCCTGCGCTTCGGCAATCACGCCCGCGGGATCATGCAGATCGTCCATGCCGGAGATCTCGGTTACATCCAGCGGCAAGACGTCGGAAAACCGGTGGATGCCGGCCGAATCAAAGCTGCGCCCCATTTTGTGGCCCGGCACATGAAACGGATGCGGATGGGTCTGGGCATGTCTATCCAAATGTTCGTACAAGGGAGCGCGCCGCTGCCTCTCCCCATAGCCAGGGCTCTTTTCCCGCACGGTGTTCACGTCCTTTTTTTCAGCTTGTTTCATTGTAGCATGATTGATCGCAGGAAGTCTGCCCCAACGAAAAAAGGCACTGGACATAGCGCCAATGCCTTTGGTGAACGTAAACTACGCGTCATTTGTGAGCCAGATTCGCCTCATTTGATGGATAAAGAATGGATATTTTTCGTCTTGTACGTCAGTCTGCACCATTTCCTGTTCGCAATGGCGGCAGATAAACTGCTCACAGATGGCGATCCCGTCCAGCCGTTCTTCCTCACAGACGATGCATCGCTGAGCAATCCTTTCCATGGTTAACGCCTGCCCTTTTCTCAATCTACCAACCATTATACCCCATTATAATCAGTTCCATTCCCAAACGTTCGTGTTTTCGCCGATCGTGCGGTAGATGATCTGGCAGCAGGCTGTTTCTTCGAGCGGAAAGCATGAACAAGCATCGAGGATGATCGGCTTCGCCATTCCTTTGACCAGCTCGGGCAGGCGTATCTCCTGGATCAACGGATCGGGCGTTCCGATGATCAAAAGGTCAGACTGATCCAAAGCCGGCAGCCAGTGTGTATGCACCCTCCAGGTTCGGGGGAGCTGCTCCGTACCAGCCATGGGATCGGGTGAAAAGAGGCGGATTTCGGTATCTTTGTCCCACAGTCCAGCCGCCGGCAAGCCGCTCCAAAAGTCAGGACGCCCCCATAGCGTGATGCGATGCACGTCCACGTTTTCGGCGAGCTGCTGCAGTTGGCGGCGGATCCAGCGGTAAAACGGACCGTGCTGCTTGCGCATCGGATGGAGCCAGCCCTGTCCGATTCGTTTGTCCATGCCAATCGCCCGCGCTACCACTCGCCCTCGGACGCCCATGCGGTCACAGCGGTCACTCATCCGCATATAGAAGCGTTCTTTCCATGACAGATACAGCGATAATTGGCGTACCGCTTCATCCACCTCTCTTCTGCGGCAGGCCAGCGAGATGATCCCCCTCCTAGCCGCATGCCTGCACAACGCTCGCAGCCAGAATCCGCCCGGATCACCGCCGATCAGCACCTTCCGCTTGTCGGCAAAGCGGTAGAGGCGGACCACCTCCCACTTCGGGTGCGGATAGGCAGCCGTTAATTCATCCGCTGCACCATAGGGGATGCACTCTCCGTAAACGAGCAATAGACGGGGCTCGTCCCCCGCCTCGCCTGTCGCTTTGAAAAGGGGCAGCGGTTCGCTTGGACGCTCCGTCAGAACGACCCCTTTTGCTATGCCGATTTCACTTGCAGCCTCTTCCCTTGCATCGTCTGCGGGGAGGACGCGGATTCCAAGCTCTGCCCACTCATCGAGCAGCGTTTCGGAATGCTTCGCGCCGGGAACAGTCAAGAGTGTGAGGATGCTCTCGGATGACAACCCATCTCCCCCTCCTTTTTGCTCGTCCGGTCACAAGAGTCCGGTCGTCTTCTATGGGCATCCGCGTGAAAGGAATGCCCCGCCAGTTCCGTCTTCCTCCTGCCGGGAGGCTGTGCCATAATGGAACTAGCTTGGATAGACAGGTGCGCTTTGCTTTTTTGCTTACTGTTCCCGCTCGCTTGCCGCCCTATCCAAGAGGCCCGGAGAGGAGCCGCGCGGCATCTGGATCCGTGTGCCTTTGGAAATGAGTGCTCGAATGGATGTGACGTATGAATACTCAGACCATTTACAGCTATAAGCTGGTTCGCCGCTTTCGCTGGCGGCTCGCCGGACTTTTTCTGCAGCTGCTGCTCTTTCTGCTGTTTTTTCTCATCTCCGTCCGCTGGCTGGCTACGCCTCTCTCCTCGCTGATCGTGTCGCTCGCCGTGTTGCCGGGGATTAGCGTGCTCCATCTCTGTCTGTTTCGCATCTACACCTCGCTGCGCGGACACTCCCCCCAGACTACTCCGGACATGCTGTTCTCACCGTGGTGGGGCGCCGGCTATCGCTTCCCTGTTCCGCTGGCCAGCTTCCGCGGGGCGGAAACGACCGTTCTGGCGGGAACCTTGTTTCTTGCAGCCGCTTTGTACGTGTGGCTGCCCGCCCCTTATGGCCTCACCCTGTTGGCTGGTGCGATGATCGCCGCCCTGCCCCGCGCGATCGCCATACTGATTTCCCTGCGGGTGCCGAAGCAATGCCGCGTCAAATACGAGAGGCGCAGCGTCGCCTTTCTGTTGACGGATGGCTAAGCCTGCTTACAAGATCCACAGCTTGATGATGATCAAGGCGGCCAGTCCCGGCAAGCGTAGCAGACCGGTCAAGAGGGCCGTCACCGGGTTGATGGGTATGTGAAAGTCGGCCAGCTCTCCAATCAGGTTGGCAAAAAAGAGCAATACGGCGCCAATCACCAGCTGCATGACGCCAAAACCAATCCAGCGAATCGGCCCCCAGCCTGATTTGCTGGCCGCGATCAAGATGAGCAGCCCCGCCACTAAGAGGGCAATCATCCACCCTGTGGTCATACCTTTCCCTCCCTACGCTTGATGGTGCTCCCGCTCTCGCTTTAGCTGCGAGAGCAGAAACATATAGCGTTTTTCCGTCAGCTCCAGATAGTAGATAGCGTCTTCCAGCCTGTGATCCGGTTCGCTGATTTCCATCAAATGCTGGGCCTGCTGCCAGTCCAGTCTGGCGCTGTTGACAGCCTCCTCAAGCATTCCGTCTTCCCAGGCGACTGATGGTTTTGCCTGCTTCCAAAAGCCCAACTTAAAGTCCCCCCTATTGGAAGTAATAAAGCACTCCGACGATGTTGTTCAGTGCGTGCAGGATCACTGCCCCCCATATGGATTGGAAGTGATGGCGCAGGTACCCGAGAAAGACCCCCATCACGAACAGCGGAGCAAACAAGGCCACATCCACATGCATCAAGGCAAACCAGAGACTGCTGAGGAAAATCCCGAGAACGGCACCTGCTCGGCGGACGAGATAGGTTTGCACCACCCCACGGAACAGCAGCTCCTCCGCGAGGGGAACCAGTCCGCCGATGACCAAAAGCGACGCCAAAATCGCCCAGCTATCCTGTCCCTTGGCATGGACGATCTCCCGCTCAATCAGTTTTTCCCGCTCGGAGTCTAGGGAAAGCCCCAGCCACTCCGCGAAGGGCCGAGTGACCGCAGTATCAAGCAGAAGCATCACCGCAAGAAACAGGAGGATCAGGACGACGACCATCAGCCCCAAGCGACGGGGACGACATACTCCCAGCTCTCTCAGGCGCCCGCGAAACATCAGCGGCACCAAGACCAGAATAAACAGCTGCAAAGAGGCCGACTCCAGAAAGCTGCCCGCGGATCCTGCGGCAAACAGGTTCGCCGGCAGAACCAAACCATACAGAAGGAGCGTGCAGGTCTGAAAGACGTGCACCCAGGCGATCACATGCAGGACATCGACACCGGCAACTTCCGGCGAAAACCAGAGCCAGTCCCGCTGTCGCCGTGTCCGCACACGCTGAACGGCGTAGACGGCCGACAGCAGAACGCTGATTCCGCTCACGCATAAGATCAGAATGACCAGCCACGGAGCCGGTTCTTCTGCCGTGGTCGCCACCCACAAGCCGTTTTCTCCCCGCTGAAAGCGAATCATGAAAAACTCTGCGGCAAAGATGATCCAATACCCCATAAACAAGAGAACAGCCCAGATTCTCGTGCGATCTCTCTCTGTCTTGCCCGAGAGCGAAAGCCCCGGTCCATTCAGCATTGTCTCACTCTCCCCCTACCAATCTATGTCTCGTCCCACTCAAAAATACACTTTTTCCACGCGCTAGCCGCGCGGGCAAATTTACGGCGTGTACAGGGTATACCTGAAAGTAAAAAAAAGACAGGTGCCCCTGTCTTTCTCTATTCAACCGGCGATGCCGGCCTTCCTATAGCTCCCGTCTTCCTTCCAAGGCTTTGGTCAGCGTAACCTCGTCTGCATATTCGAGATCGCCGCCCACGGGCAATCCGTGCGCAATCCGCGTCACCCGTATGCCAAACGGCTTGATCAGGCGGGAAATGTACATGGCTGTCGCCTCTCCCTCGATGTTGGGATTGGTCGCCAGGATCACTTCCTTCACCTGTTCGTCGCCCAGCCGCTTCAACAGATCCGGGATGCGTATATCCTCGGGGCCAATTCCTTCGATCGGAGAAATCGCCCCGTGGAGCACATGGTAGTACCCCTCGAATTCGCGGGTTTTTTCCATCGCCACTACGTCTTTCGGCTCTTGCACGACACAGATGACGGAGCCGTCCCGCCGTTTGTCGCGGCAGATGTGGCAAGGGTCCAGATCCGTAATGTTGTTGCAGACCGAACAGTAATGAAGCTGACGCTTGGCATTGACCAATGCCTTGGCGAGGTCCAGCACATCATCTTCTTTCATGTTCAGTACGAAAAACGCCAAGCGACCCGCCGTTTTCGGACCGATGCCAGGCAGTTTCATAAAACCTTCGATTAGTTTGGAGACCGGTTCGGGATAAAACATCGCTTCTACTCCTTCTCAGGGCTGCCGCTTGCGATTAGAACAATCCCGGAATGTTCATCCCTCCGGTAAAGCGTCCCATTTCTTTGCCTACCAATTCATCCACTTTGCGGAGCGCGTCGTTGACGGCTGTCAACACCAGATCCTGCAGCATTTCGACGTCATCGGCATCGACGACTTCCGGCTTGATGGCAATCTCAATGATTTCCTTGTGCCCGTTCGCTTTCACCATGACGGCACCGCCGCCGGCAGAGCTTTCCACAACTTTTTCCTTCAGGCCTTCTTGGGCTTTTTGCATTTCTTCCTGCATTTTCTTTACCTGACGCATCATTTGTTGCATGTTTTTCACGTGATTGTCCTCCTTAACGGATGTATAGGGATTATGCGGTATTTATTCTTTCACTTCCACCAGGCCTTCGCCGACCAGCCGGATGGCTTCGGCCACAAACGGATCCTGCTCCTCCTCTTTGGGAGCGTCTCCCTGTGCAGCCTGCTGGTGAACCGATTGCCACTCCTCCTCCATAACGGACAGGAGCTGCAGCGGCCTGCCGACCACTCCGGAAATCGCCCGTTCGATGACGCTTTTCAGCTCGGGCTCCATGGTTTTATCGCAGTGGATCGGGCTGGTAAAGGTCACGACGACAGCGTCATTGCCGACAGCCGCCGGTTGCCCGTTGACCAGCCAGGCTTGGTGCTGAATTTTTACCTTTTTCACATCGGCGAGGATCTGACTCCATTGTCCGCGGACTTGGCGGGTCAGGCCCTCATCGATCGCCATCGCCGCTTCGCGGACTTTGTTCATGGGCGTCCGCGACCCGTTTCCTGCGGAAGCAGGCCGGCGCGCTTCCGGCTTTCGCGGCTCTTCCGCCTTCGTCGGAGCGGCTGCCAGGCCCTGTCCCTGGGCGAGCTGGCTCAGTTTTTCCTCCAGCATCCGAATCCGGTTGACGAGCGCGGACAGATCTTCTCCGGCCACGCTGCCTTGGACGGGGGCGGACTGCGCTTGCTGGGTGTTCCCTCTCCCCGGCTGCTGGCATAGCTTCACCAAGGTCAGCTCCACCAGTACCCGGGCGTACGTGGACCATTTCAACTGGGTCAGCGCCTGGTTGCACGTCTCGATCGCGGTATAGAGATCGGGGATGTCATACAGGGTCGCTACCTCAGCGAACTGATCGTCGATCATCGTCCGCTCCACGATCTCCTCCAGATGCGGGGCTGTCTTGAGCAGCAGCATATCCCGGTAGTAGTAGAGAAAATCGTGCAAAAACTGCTCCGGATCTTTCCCCTGGACCATCACCCGGTCAAACTGCTCCATCACCTGAGTGACGTCTTGCTTGGCGATGGATCGGGCCAGGGTGGAAAAATACGACTGGGAGACCGTCCCGGTGATCTGCATGATTGCAGCCGCCGTCACCTGATCCCTGCTGTAGCTGATTGCCTGGTCCAGCAGGCTGAGCGCGTCACGCATCCCGCCTTCCGCCATTTTGGCGACCAGCGTCAGCGCTTGCTCCTCGACTTGGACCTGCTGCTCCTGGCAGATATAGCTGAGCCGCTTGACCATCTCTCGCAGCGAGATGCGATGGAAGTCAAAGCGCTGGCAGCGAGAGATGATCGTCGCGGGCAGCTTATGCGGTTCGGTCGTCGCCAGAATAAACAGGACGTGGGAAGGCGGCTCCTCCAGCGTTTTGAGGAGGGCATTGAAGGCTTCCGTCGTCAGCATATGCACTTCGTCGATAATATACACCTTGTATTTGACATCGCTCGGGGCAAATTTCACCTTGTCGCGAATATCCCGTATTTCCTCGACACCCCGGTTGGACGCTGCGTCAATTTCCAGCACATCAGTTACGGAGCCGTCCGTGATGGCCTTGCAGGTATCACATCGATTGCATGGCTCCCCATCCTGCGGCTGCTCGCAGTTGACAGCCTTGGCCATGATTTTGGCCGCACTGGTTTTGCCCGTGCCTCGGGGACCGTTGAACAGATAAGCGTGAGACAGTCTTTGCTCGCGCAAGGCATTGCGCAGAGTGACGGTCACATGCTCTTGTCCTACCACGTCTTGAAAGGTTTGCGGTCGGTAAACGCGATACAGCGCGGTGTAAGCCATGTTCTTGTGACACTCCAATCTGCAAAGTCCTGATCTCATCTATTATACAATATCGGTGGGGTTCGTACAAAGAAAACGCCCCGTACTGCAAAGCGGGACGTGTGATGATATAGCCTCGATTGCCGTCCTCCCCAGGTGTCAAGCCGGAGGGCAGGGGGATCGCGGTTTATAAGTAGGGGAGCAGGATATGAAAGGTAGTGCCGTACCCTTTGGTGGATACGCGAATCTGTCCGCCGATGTCGTGTATGATCTTCTGGCAGACGGACAGCCCGAGCCCTGTCCCCTCTTCCTTTGTCGTGAAAAACGGATCAAAGATCTTGTCAATAATGTACAGAGGGATGCCGGGTCCGGTATCCTTGATATCGATGCTGACCTTGTCTCCCTCCGGATCGACGTGATGGGAAATATGTAACGTGCCCTGCTCGCCCATGGCCTCGATCCCGTTCTTGCAGATATTGATAAACACTTGCTTTAACAGTTCCGTATCGCCGACGACCAGCGGCAGTTGTCCCCGCGAGGAAAATTGGACCTCGATGCCGTACAGCAGGGCCTGCGACTCCACGATCGGCAAAATTTCCTCGAAGACGGTATTCAGATCGACGATCGCGTATTGGACATCGCGCGGCTTGCTGAGCAGCAGAAATTCGCTGACGAGCGAATTGATGCGATTGATTTCGGTCAGCATGATTTCTGTGTAGGTTCGTTCGCGGTCCATTCCGTTTTCGCTGAATGACTGCAGGAACATTTGCAAAAAACCTTTGATCGAGGTGAGCGGATTGCGGATTTCGTGAGCGGTTCCCGCGGCGATTTGGCCGATCATCGCCAGCCTTTCGTTCCGCTCGATTTTTTGTTCAAGCGAACGCAAATTCGTAATATCCTTAAACAGTAAGAAGGCTCCTATCGTCTTCCCTGACTCATCCTGAAGCGTGCTTGCGTCTACGATCAATTCATAGCGCTGATTGTCATTGGTCCATGAAGTCGCCATATTGTACAGCTTGACTCCGTCCAAAAGCTCCCGTCTGATCAACCGGTGCTCTTCCGGGATACCGGCAAACACTTGGTCAACATGTTTGTTGACGACGTCGAGGCGGCTTTTGCCCAAGAGTTTGCAAGCGACATGGCTGGCTTCGACAATCCAGCCCCTCTCGTCCAGGACGAACAGTCCCAAACTGCTGTCATGTGTCAATTTGGCGAGCAGCCGCTGCGCCAGATGCTGATGGGTCTCCCTCTCCATCTGAAGCAGCTGGATGAGGTACAGGGGGTGATCGCCAGCCTGCACCATGATCATGGCCGAGGCTTTCCCCGTCCTCCCTTTGCTGTCTCGCCACTCCACTTCGAGTGACTGGTCTGCTTCCCGGTTCAGCAGCTCCTGATACAATTGCTCCATCGTCCCCTGATACGGCAAAAGGAGGCGAAATGATTGATTAATCAGATCTTCACGCCGATAGCCGGTTTCGCACAGCAGCCTCTCGTTCGCCTCCACGATCGTCCCGGATTCGTCTACCAGAAAAAGGGCGGCCGGCAGCTGTTGCACAAACTGTTGCAATCTATTGGACGAGCCGACGAGATGTAACGAAATGGACCCCCCCACAGCTTGTCCCTCCTGACCTTCGCGTTTTTAGCGCTTTTCCGTATCTTAACAATTCGTCGGAAAAATGGGAAAAACCTGCTTTGGCAGTCATTTTTTGCTGGAAATGTTTTCGCTAGAGATCGTCAGAATGCAACAAAAAGAGTCATGGGAGAGCGGTTTCCCGGCTGCTTTGAGACCATAAAAAAACGGTACGATCCGTGGTGGATTCATACCGTTTTGTTATCCAGATTGTATGGAAGTACCGTGCACCTACCTTCGATCGTTCCCATCCAAGCGTTACTTATGGCCGCAGCTCAGAACAGGCAACCCTGCGGCACACGTGATGATCCACTTATGGCTGCTTCCTTCCGGACCTGACCAGGTTCATGGGTTCACGTTGCACAGGACCCGCTCCTCAACACCGCCGCCATAAGGCAGCCTCACATGAGAAGACCTCTGATAGGAATTCAACCCTGCTATTGCGGATTGCAGGTTACAGGGCACCGCAACCTCCCCGTCTAGCACGGTAAAGATAGCATACCAAAGATAAACTTTGATCGCAAGGCAAAAAGCCATCCAAAGGAGGGAATCTCCCCCTTATCCTCTCGCGGCGACGGCCTCCTCGCCCTTTCTCTGGTGTACCCGCTGCATGTGAACATGACAGGCTCCCGACGAAAAGGCGCGGTGAAAAGCATAGACAATCGCGGGATCAAACTGCGTTCCGGAGCATCTCAGGATCTCGGCATGAGCCTCTTCCAGCGTCATCGCTTGCCGGTACGAGCGAGTCGACGTCATCGCATCAAACGTATCGGCTACGGCCAGGATTCTTCCCATAAGCGGGATCCTTTCTCCGCTCAGCCCGTCCGGGTATCCCCTGCCATCCCAACGCTCATGGTGGTGGCGGACGCCCGGGCTCACATGGGAGAGGCTCTCAATCTGGTTGACAATGTTGGCCCCGATCGAAGCGTGCAGCTTGATCAGTTCGTATTCCTCGTCTGTCAGCTTTCCTTCCTTCAACAGCACGCGGTCGGGAATGGCGACTTTGCCGATATCGTGCATCAGACCTGCAAATCGCAGGTCGTCCCGGGAAAAGTCCCCTTTTTCTATCAGGTGATCGTAAATAATCAGCGCGTATTCCGTTACCCGTTCGCTATGGCCGGCTGTATAGGGGTCCTTCATCTCTACGGCGAGATAGAAGCTGCGCACGATTTGCTCCAGACCCGCCTGCATGTATTTGCGCTCCCGCTGAATCAGCACTTGCAGCTGGGAAGCCATCTGATTGAATTTATCCTCCAGGTGAGCAATTTCGGCCATCCCGTGCTTTTCCACTCGAATCGTGAAATCACCCTGCTGCAGCGCTTCCGTAGCCTCGATCAAAGAGCGGATCGGCCTGTCAAACCAGCGGGCTACCTGGTGGGCAACGATGGCCGCAAACAGGATCACGAGAATCGTGACGATGAACAATACCTCTTTCAACGGATCGAGGTCGTTCTCAATCTCTTTGACTGGCAATAGTTCGACATATGTACTCCCGGTGTACGGGGAGATGTGGGAAAACAGATACATGTCGCCTGCGGAGGTGGAGTACAGCAGGACCTCCTTTCCCCCGCTCTCGTGGACTAACTGCAGGAGGGAAGCATAGTCCTGATCCCTGATGATCCATTTGAGCGTACTCGTATTTCGCGGATACAGCAGCACCTTCTCTTTGGAAAAGATCATAACCAAGGTCGGGGAGACCGGATTATCCACCTGCCGCGACCACTCGCCGAAAGCCTCCAGCGTCGTCTGTCGATCATCCAGCTGCTGCAAATGCTCCGTAATATTGGCGGCGTATTGCTCAAACAACGCTTCTTCTGCTGCATGATAATTGACCAGACTGACGAGCAAGATGGGGACGAGGCACAAGAAAAGCAAAGCCACAAATATTCGATCTTTTACTTTCATCAACATTTGCCTTCCCCTTCTCGGTCAGTATTGAGTCATTGGAAAAAAGTCGCTTCTATCCGTTAGTACCAAAAATAAAGCGACACTTCATTACGTTCCACGTCCATCTCATCCATAAACCTCTTTTTTCAATTTCGAGCAAATTCCCCGCATGATTTTCCTTTCAATAGACAAATGCCACCGTTCGTATTATCCTAGCAAGGAACAAACTCATGGTAAGGAGTTACAATTACATGCGATACCTTCTGCTTGTCTTCCTGGGTGCGTGCAGCTACGGCATTTTGTCCACCATCGTGAAACTGGCCTATGGACAAGGATATTCACCAGGTGAAGTCGTAGGCGGGCAGATGTTTTTTGGATTTTTGCTGACCTGGCTTCCTGCTCTCTTCGTCCTTCGTCAGAGACCGTCCCTGAAGCGAATGCTCCTGCTTTTGGCCGTCGGTCTTCCTGTCGGCTCCACGGGTTTGCTTTACTACAATTCGCTGCAGCACATTCCAGCTTCCATCGCCATTGTCCTGTTGTTTCAGTTCACCTGGATGAGCGTTTTGCTGGAGACGTTGCTTACGAGGAAAAGACCCGCAGCCATTACCCTGTATTCGCTGATTCTGCTGTTTGCGGGGACCATCCTCGCAGGAGGGATCCTCGACAAGGGAATTGGCAACTTTTCGTTTGCTGGCATCGCTTTTGGTCTCTCCTCTGCTGTCTCCTACACGCTGTTTATCTTTTTCAGCGGCAAGGCGGCTCCGGAAGTCAACTCCTGGCTGCGCACCTCGCTGATGTCAACCGGGTCCATGCTCCTCGTTTTCCTGATCTACCCGCCGTCTTTTTTGGTCAGCGGCGTTCTTTGGGACGGCTTGTTCGGCTATGTATTTTTGCTTGCCGCATTTGGCGTATTTGTCCCTACCGTCTGTTTTAATTTCGGAGTCCCGCACACAGGTCCGGGGATGGCCGGCATCCTGGGAGCTGCGGAACTGCCGATGGCCGTCTTTTCTTCCTACATCATCCTGCAGGAGTCCGTCAGCCTGCTGCAGTGGCTCGGCGTCATCATCATCCTGCTGGGCATCATCCTGCCGGAATGGGTGCGCTTCCGAGGCACGAAGACGACAAAAACTCCCTCTCCCCTGTCTTGATTCAGGGAGAGGGAGTTTTTGCAAGCGGAGAGCATCAGCGATCGGACAGCTCCGTAACATAAATGCCGGCCAGCATTAGGACGACCCCTGTGACGACCATGGCGGTCAAGGGTTCCCCCCACAACAGCCAGGAGAAGAGAAAGGCAAACACAGCCTCCAGCGACAGCAGGATGCTCACGTGGACAGGCGGTGAGAACTGCTGGGCGCGGATCTGGACGACATAAGCCAAAAGCGTCCCGATCAGGCAGTCGAACCAGAAAGCGAACCATCCGTACGCGCTGAGTGGTTGCGGAATCGGCTCGATCATCAAGGCAATCGCCATATCGATCAATCCGACGACCATAAGCTGGATCATCACAAAGGAAAGCGTATCGACTTCCCCAAGCTTTTCGTAGACACGGTCGACCATCAGAATATGCAGGGCAAAAAAGACGGCACAGAGGAAAACGAGCACATCGCCAAAGGAGAGGCCCGTCCAATCGCCGTCCCCCGACAAACAGAGGAGGCCGACAAATGCGAGCAGACAGCCGAGGACGGCCCCTTTTTTGACAGGCATCCTTCGCCAGAGAAAATAAAAAAAGGGCACCAGGATTACGTTTGTCCCCGTAATGACCCCCGCTTTTCCCGGCGTGGTCCGCTCAATTCCGAGAATTTGCAGCGTGAAGGCGGCGCAGAGGGCGAGGCCACAGAGCGCTCCCTGAATCCACGCTTCGCGGCTGAGGTTTTTCAGACGCTTCCAGACAAACGGCAGCAGTATCAGCGCAGCGATCAGAAAGCGTGAACCGGTAAAGGCAAACGGAGTCATCTCCGTCAAAAGGGCTTTGGTCAGAATAAACGTATAGCCCCAGGCCAGGGCGATCAAGAAAAGAGAAAGATCTGCCCAGAGAAGTTGTTTTTTGCAAGGCAAACTATCACGCTCCCTATCCTTTCTCATTATAAAGGACGAAGGGAGTGCGCGCTGTATTTATCTCGTTGGGCGAATGGAAACTTGCTGAAGGTACAAAAAAATCCCTCCGTTGGAAACAGAGGGATGGAGCCCCGACAGCATTATTCTTCCAGACTGCCCATCGGGCCAAAGAATTCATAATGGATCCGCTCTGCGGGCACACCCCATTCGCGCAGAGAGCGGTAGATACCTTTCATAAACGGGACAGGGCCGCAGAAGTAGAAGTCCGCCTGGTTGCCCGGCAGCACCGATTGCAGCCAGGGCAAATCGACAAAGCCTTCCTTGTCGTAGCAGCCGCGAGCCCGTTCTTCTGCGGTTGGCTCCGAATAGAGCACGTAGGCCCGGGCGTGCGGATGGCGCTTCACGAGGTCTTCCACCTGCTGCTTCATCGCGTGGGTGCTACTGTTCCTGGCAGCGTGAATATATGTGACGGGCCGATTCGGCTGCCGTTCAACGATGGTTTTCAGCATGCTGAACATCGGCGTCAGACCGACTCCGCCACTGATCAGGACCACCGGAGTGTCCGCGGCAGTATCGAGAACAAAATCGCCGGCGGGTGCGCTCACAGGCAGGACATCGCCTTCCCTGACATGATCGTGGAGATAGCAGGAGACGATTCCGGCCGGCTTGCCATCTTCGCCCGCTTCCCGCTTCACACTGATGCGGTAGTAATCCTGACCCGGACTGTCCGACAAGCTGTACTGCCTGAGATGTGTGTTGGCTTCGCCCGGGATATCCATTTTGACGGTGATGTACTGACCGGGCACGAAGGACGGGAGCTTGCCTCCATCCTGCGGCTTCAGGTAGAACGAGGTAATAACGTCACTTTCCCTTTCTTTTTTCACGACGACAAAGGGACGGAAATCACGCCAGCCGCCCTCTGCCCGCTCGGCCTCGCGGTACATTTCCTCCTCCACATTGATAAAGACGTCCGCGATCACTCCGTATGCTTCCGCCCAGGCATCGATGATCTCATCGGTCGCCGCCTCACCCAGTACGTCCTTGATCGCGGCTAGCAAATTTTCGCCGACGATTGGATAATGTTCCGGCTTGATGCCGAGGCTCCGGTGCTTGTGCGCGATTTGTCTGACTGCGGGCAAGATCGTCTCCAGCCGGTCGATATGAGCAGCGGCGGCATATACGGCATTGGCGAGAGCCGTTTGCTGGCGTCCTTGTTTTTGGTTGGCGTGATTAAATATGTTCAACAGTTCCGGATGCTTGGCAAACATGGTTTGGTAAAAGCGAGTGGTGATCGCTTTGCCGTGCACTTCCAGCACAGGTACTGTCGATTTGATGATGGCAATCGTGTTCTGGCTAAGCATGCCAGCCCCTCCTTTATACGCGAGATCGAGTTCAGCCTCTCTACATCTCCCAGTATAAAGAGGGGCGCAGGCGAGCTGCTGTGACCCGAGTCACACCAATCATGGAGGGTTTGTGAACATGATGAGAGAATCGGTCAGCGGCTTTGGCTCTTCTCTGTCAGTTGCTCGGTCTGTTGCTCTGTCCGCTCTTCTGTCTGCTCCGGTTTCCAATCAGGGACGCCATTGTCCTCGATAATGCCGAGCGTCACGTCGCTGATGTCCGGATCTTCCAGTATTCGATCCCTTACCCGAAACTTGATGTCATCGGCAACCGCCAGCGTCAGTCCCTTTTCCAGCTCCAGATAGGCCTCCACGTGGTAGAAGCGGCCCTCCTGCATAATGCGCATCCGGTTGATATCCGTCACAGCCGGGTCGGCCAGAATCGATTGGGCTACCCGCTCTTCTACTTCACGGGGAGCCGCTACGCCGATCAAGCCGACCATGTTGTCATACCCGACTTTAAACGCCACGCCTACCATCAAAAAACCGATGAGAATGGTGGCAATCCCGTCCATCAGACGAATTGGCGTCAGCTGGGAGACGATGACAGCGAGCAAGGCCAGCAAAGCACCCAAGGTGGCGACCAGATCCTCATAAAAAACGAGGCGAGTGGGCGGCGCTGCGCGTCCGACGTTTTGAAAGGCGACTTTGACGATGCCCATCCCGGCTGCTTCTGTTCTGGTTTCCCTGCCGATTTCTTTCATCGCTTTGATCAGCACATAGCCGTCTACGATCAGGGCGAGCAGCAGTACGCCGAGATTGAGTAAAAAATGGCTGGCCTGGACCGGATGAGCCAGCAAATGAAAGCCTTCCCGAATCGTCTCATAGGCCATGATCGTCACGACGATCACCGCCACCATGCAAAAGATGTTGATGACGCGGCCAAACCCGGAAGGAAAGCGGCGGGTCGGCTTTTTTTCCGCCAGCACGCTTCCACCGTAGACAAAACCCTGATTCACCGCATCGGCGACCGAATGCATTGCGGAAGCAAACATCGCCCCGCTGCCGCTGACCGCTGCAGCGATGCCTTTCACGATCGCAAGGCCTGTGTTTCCCAGAGCCGCAGTGGCGGAGGAGGTATTACCTTTTTTCATCAACGCCCACAACGATTCCAATGCTCTTCCCCTCCCTGAAGCAGGTGATGCAAATCTCCCTCCGTCTGGAGAATGATCTGTAGATCAAGCGGATGACCGTTACAGAACCGGGTCATGTACAGTACAATAAACATACAGCGTTATTATTTGTTCATATAGGAGGATCTATCATGGATCACAAAGGCGTAAAAGCCATTACACACGCGAGCACATTTTTTGCCCCCATTCTGGTTCCGCTGTTGGTATGGCTGCTGGTGGCAGATCGCGAGGTGAAGAGCATGGCCCTGCAAGCCCTGCTGTTCCACGTGATTATGAGTGTTTTGATAGGAATTTCCGCGTTTCTCTCCTTTTTCCTGGTCGGCATTCCGTTTTTCATCGTTTTCAGCCTCGTAGCGCTTTATTACCCGATCAAGGGAATTGTCTATTCCCTGCAAGGACGCCCCTTTTCCTATCCCGTTATCGGCAGGCTCGTCGGCTAACGGGGGGAGAAGTGCCCAATATCAAAAAAATTTGATTTTAGGGATTGCCAATATTACCCTGTGTGCTATATGATAGCTTATATCAAAAAATGTTGATGAAAGGAATGGATCATGAAAGAAGACACGGCAGTACCTGCAGCGGAAACAGATTTTGCACTGTATGAAGCCAAATTCAAAGCCTTGGCCGACAAAAAGCGCCTGCAGATCATGCATGAGCTGACCCAGCATGGCCGGGTATGCGTCTGTGACTTGGCCGAAGCCATGGACATGGCGCAATCAAAGCTGTCGTATCATCTAAAAATTTTGCTTGAGGCTGAGTTGATCCAGAAAGAGTCAGATGGCGTCTGGAACTACTACCGGTTGAACCATATAGAAGTAAACCGGCTGTTGTCCGAAGAGCTGTGCTGTGTGTTTCGAAGCAGCAGCGGATGCTGCTGATTTCTTTTCACCATTTCATCAATTTTTTTTGATATATACATCAACTTTTTTTGATTAAGGAGGAAAATGTATGAAAAATGTCCACTTAGGTCTCAACTGCACGTCCCTGGAAAACTCCCTCGCCTTTTACACCAAGCTGTTCGGGGTGCAGCCTGTTAAGGCAAAGCCGGACTATGCAAAGTTTCAAGTCGATGCCGTTCGTCTCTTATTTACCCTGAATGCCGCTGCCGACGTACAAGGCAATCAGGTAAACCATTTTGGTTTTCAGGTCGACCAGCAGGAGGACCTCGCTTCTCATCGTCGGCGTTTGATCGAAGCCGGCCTCTCCATCGCCGCTGAGGAGGCGGACACCACTTGCTGCTATGCGGTGCAGGATAAGTTCTGGGTCGTCGATCCGGATGGCAACGAGTGGGAGTTCTTTTACACGAAAGAGGATGCGGACGTTCATTCTTTGAAAGCCAGAACTTGCTGTTGAGACCAAATTATAAGGAGCGAATTGCGATGGATCATATCTATGCAGCGGAAATGTATGTCATGCAAAAACAACGAGAGTTGGAGAAAATCACCCGTCATGGGTGGAAATTCCTGGCGGCTCCTGACCGATCTGTGACCGGTGCTGCCGAGCGGACAGGGAATCCAGCCACCAGCAGAAAGGCTGCCGCGTCTTCGCTGCAGCAAGCCAACTGCTGTCCATGCACGTAAGAGAACGCTCCACACCGATTTTCCCGTTCCGGTCCTTGCCGGTTCTTACAGGCGCATCTTGCGGGCCCTTGCCGTACCCTACAGGCCCTTGCTGTTTTTTATGGGCCCTAGCTGTTCCTTACCAGTCCCACTTCCCCTTGACTATACCCAGCTTTTCCATCAACCAGGCGAAAACTGATACCTGAACAGGCTGAAGGGATTGCTCCGTACAACCGGATTCCGGCCGGTAGTCGTGCTCTAGCGCTTTTTTTAAGGTCGTTTCCGCTAGATTATTGGTCTTTTCCGCCTGTTCAAAGCAAGGTGGCGAGATGTACGTGCGATGCGTATGCTCCAGAATCATTCGGGTGCCGTCTGGCGGTGCGGCCGTCACCTGAATGGTGAGCAGGGCGGCTATGATGACGGCCAAAGCTACTATCCCGCTCAGGATCAGGCGTGTAGTCCGATTTTTACGGTTTGTCTGTATCATGATTGGTCACTCACACACTTTCTCATCGTATTTTTTCGGAAGAATCGGTCACTGGGCGAGGTTCCAGTAAATTATAAAACGTTTTTGAACGAAATACAAAAAGCCATCCTTTCGGATGGCTTCCTTCGCGCCTTGAAAACTGGATATGCATGCTTTGCTAAGCGATTGGTTGTGGATAAGTCCTCGACCGATTAGTATTCGTCAGCTCCACGCGTTGCC
>NZ_CP066308.1:25000-65000 GCF_016406105.1 Brevibacillus composti | reverse complement strand
TGACCCAAGAAGTTTATTTCGATGTAGTTCAAGTAGATTTGGTTGCGGGAGCAGGATTTGAACCTGCGACCTTCGGGTTATGAGCCCGACGAGCTGCCAGACTGCTCCATCCCGCGACGATTAGGATGATCAATAGTCAGCGCTGCTTGGCTGACCATCCTTATAAATGGTGGAGGCTGACGGGATCGAACCGCCGACCCTCTGCTTGTAAGGCAGATGCTCTCCCAGCTGAGCTAAGCCTCCAGATACCCCTCAACAGTTGTTTTGGGGCTCCCGCAAAGTACTCAGTGCTGCTACAAAGCATTCACTTTACTTTTTGGGGTAGTATGGTGACCCGTAGGGGATTCGAACCCCTGTATGACAGCGTGAAAGGCTGCTGTGTTAAACCGCTTCACCAACGGGCCGTGAGTAATGGCGGATGGAGTGGGATTTGAACCCACGAGACGAGTCATCCCCGTCTACACGATTTCCAATCGTGCTCCTTCGGCCACTCGGACATCCATCCATCGATCGTGATTGATTCCGAGAGAACTTCGTGTCTGTCGTTAACCCCTCACGGAATTCCAATTCTAGCATACCTTTTATCAATAGTCAATAGTTTTTTAATTCGGTTTGAAAGAATGTAGTTAGCATAAACTTGATCAACAAAAAAGAGTATATAAGCTTTGCGCCTCCGAATCAAGATGAAAATGAAAAAAATCAGCAAAAACTAGACAAAATGCCAGAAGAACAGCCATCCTGCCTCGAACAAGGAGCTGTCCGAACCAAAATGGCTGATAAAACCGCTGGCCGTTTGGCTGGCTGTTTGCGCGTTAACAGATCTGGTGCTAACTGTTCAGAGCCAGCCGTTTGAATGCTCATTCTTATGAGTTTACCTGTACAAGAGCGGGTCTTTTGATGCTAGCTGTTGGAGGGCAAATTGTTTTGAAACCAGCGGGCAGCCGCTTCCGCCTCTGTCTGGGTAAGCTGATGGCCTCGATGTTCCCAATGCACCTCTACAGACGCTCCAGCTGATTCCAACAGGGATTGCAGCTCTTCCGTCTCCTGGGGAGAACAGATCGGATCATTGGCTCCTGCACCGATAAAAACGGCTAATCGCGACATATCCGGCAGCGGCAAGCCTCGGAGCGGCACCATCGGATGATGCAGGATGGCCGCTCGAAAGAGATCTCCATAATGAAACAGCAAACTCCCAATGATATTGGCGCCGTTGGAGTACCCGACACCAACCAGATTGTTCGGGTCCAACTCATATTTCTCCACCGCTTCACCCAGGAAAGCCTTCATCTCCTGTGTCCGGGCGACTAAATCGGCTTCATCAAAGACACCTTCAGCCAACCGGCGAAAGAAGCGAGGCATGCCGTTCTCCAGCACATTTCCTCTTACACTGAGAACAGATGATGCCGGGGAAATGAACCGAGCCAGCGGCAATAGATCATGCTCATTCCCTCCGGTACCGTGGAAGAGAACGAGGATGGGGGCACTCTCATCCGCCCCTTTCTGGAACAAGTGAATCACGGCTTCTTCACCTCCAGCTGGCGCACCTCAATCGGAGCCAAATTCCGTTCAATCTGTCCGCGATACGGCTCATACCATTCAGGCAGCATCAGCTTTTCACCCAGGGAGCCCGGTTCTTCATCTATGGCAAAGCCCGGCGGATCCGTCGCAATTTCAAACAGGATTCCTCCCGATTCCCGGAAATAGATGGCGTTGAAATACTGCCGGGGCTGAACCGTTGTGGGGTGATACCCTTGCTGCTGAAGCTCCCCTCTCCAGATGAGCTGCTCCTGATCGTCTTTGGTTCTCCAGGCGATGTGGTGAACCGTCCCCGTCCCCCCTGCCCCAAAGGGAACCGGTTCCGCCGGCATATCAATCACATTCCCGAGATGGCCGGTAGTGTGGAAGCGGATAAATCCATCCTGCTCCCCTGCCCGCGTCATCCCCAGCGAACCCTCCAGCACGGCCGCGGTTTTGGCAGGAGCCGCACTGTACAAGACTGCTCCTCCAAAGCCCTTAATCGCTTTGTCTGCGGGTACGCCCGCGAAGGACCAGGTGCTTTGCGGACCATCCGCCCGCTCGACGATTTCAAGCTGAAGGCCGTCAAAATCGGCAAAAGACAAAAACTCCTCCGAGAATCTGGCCGTCTTCTCATACGCAACCCCATAGGCAGCCAGCCGCTCCATCCAAAATGGCAGGGAGCCCGGCGGCACCGCGTATGTGGTAATCCCGACTTGTCCCCCGCCGATTTTCCCTTTCTGCCCTTGGGGCCATGGGAAAAACGTTATGATTGTCCCGGGATTTCCCTGCTCATCTCCGAAATAAAGATGATAAACCTCCGGCTGGTCAAAATTGATCGTTTTCTTTACCAGTCGCAGTCCGAGAATGCCTGCGTAAAAATCCACGTTGCGCTGGGCATCTCCCACGAAAGCGGTGACGTGGTGGATTCCTGCTGTTTGCAGCTTCATATGCACTCACTCCTTACTCGTATGGTTTCCCTTGCTCCCATGCAAAATGTCCTCATATACAGCTTTCGGTTGCAGCTTTTTCAGATATCAAAGCAATTTGTTTCAAAATCATAAATCTTTAATTTGAGATAATAGTACCGGTTGGGCCTTCTTTTGTCAACTCCCCACCTATCGTCCACTCCGCTGCATTTGGTTATTTTCCCCCTATTCTTGGAGCTGTTTCGACAAAAATAAAAGCAGGGGATAACCTGCGTTACCTCCTGCTTGTTCTTAACCTTCTTGTTGGAGTCCGCTTTTCACCCACTGCGCTACGGTTACGGTCCGCTTCGCCTGGTGTTTGACTGCCCCCTGGACGTCTTCCACCATGTTTCCATTCGTGTCTACCGTTACGCTGGTTCCGTAAGGGTTGCCGCCCGCACCGAAAATAACGGGATCGGTATAGCCTGGCGCAGCCACAATCGCTCCCCAATGGTACATCGTCGTGTACAACTGCAGGATCGTCTGCTCCTGTCCGCCATGGGAGTTTTGAGCCGAGGACATCGCGCTGACGACTTTATTGGCCAGCTTGCCATGGAACCAGAGGCCGCCCGTGGTATCCAAAAATTGCTTTACTTGCCCTGGCACGTTGCCGAAACGGGTGGGCACACTGAAGATGATGGCATCCGCCCACTCCAGATCATCCAGGGACACTTCCGGCACATCCTTGGTTGCTTCTACATGTGCCTTCCAGGCTGGATTCGACTCGATGGCAGCCTGTGGTGCCAGTTCAGGAACCTTGAGGATTTTGACTTCAGCTCCCGCTTCTTTGGCTCCCTCGGCAGCCCACTGGGCGAGCTGATAGTTGGTACCGGTGGAGCTGTAGTAAATGACAGCCAGATTTACGTTTGACATGTGTTCCATCTCCTTTTTTCAATAAAGTACCAAATTTCCTCGCAAACACCTTGCAAAACAGCAAACCTACTACATGGGATTTCCAGAGAGCAGTCATCTCTACCCTATGCTGTCTCGTTATTTTTCGCAGATGACGGCTGCCGGAAACACGCCAAACCAAACTTACCTTATATAAGTAGGGGCTGCTGAACAGATAAAAAATACTGTAACCACAAGGGTTTTGCCTCGCTTTCATCGAAATCATGTGCAAGGAAATCGACGATTTTTCTTCAAATTCCTTGCACATGGAGCGGATCTGAATGTACGAATTTCTCTCTCATCGTGAAAATCAACTGCTTCTCCCTGATGATTTTTTCTTGCCATTTGGCGGCAAGTTGAGTAAAGAAAATCGCTGGGTCAAGTTGGCTCGGTTGGTACCGTGGGCACATGCAGAGAAAAAGTATGCCAAGTCCTTCCGCATATCGTTTCGTGGACAAAAGGCCGTTTCCATCCGTGTCGCTCTCGGGGCACTCATCATTCAGGAACGTTTGCAACTGTCGGACCGGGAAACGGTCCAGCAGATTGTCGAAAACCCGTATCTGCAATACTTCATCGGGCTGGAAGGCTATCAGGATCATCCACCGTTCCACCCGTCGCTCATGACGCATTTTCGCAAACGTTTAGGCGAACCGGTTCTCCGTGAAATCAACGAGATCATCGCGGTTGAGGCCGCTAAATCAATTCCAGATTCCGACCGTGACGATGAACCAAAATCAGGTACAAAATCCAAAGGTAAACGTACGACCAAGCGTCACTCAACATCCGAGGAAGATCCGAACCAGGGTGTCTTGTTGCTGGATGCCACATGTGCCCCGGCGGATGTGGCGTACCCAACCGATTTGAACTTGCTGAACGAGGCGCGTGAGAAACTGGAGGAGATCATCGATACGTTACATGCTCCACAGATTGGTCGTTCCCGCAAACCACGGACTTATCGGGATAAAGCTCGAAAGGAGTACCTGGCCGTGGCCAAACAGCGTCGTGCAAACGGCAAGGTGATTCGTCGAGCGATCGGCAAGCAACTCCGGTATGTAGCACGTAACCTTCAAATTATCCGCAACATGGCCTCACGGCAGCCGCTGACACTTTTGAGCCGGAAACAATATCGCGACTTGCTTGTGATTCAGGAACTGTATCGACAGCAACGCATGATGTTTGAACGCAAAACGCATCAGATCGAAGATCGAATCGTGAGCATCCACCAACCGCACGTCCGCCCGGTCGTACGCGGCAAAGCGAAAGCGCGAGTAGAGTTTGGCGCCAAAGTATCGGTCAGCATGGTGAACGGTTATGCTTTTCTGGAGCGTCTATCATGGGACAGCTTCAACGAAGGGGTGACGCTGATCGAATCTGTAGAAGCATACAAGAGACGCTTTGGTTGTTACCCGAAGGCGGTACTTGCCGATCAAATCTATCGCACCCGGCAAAACAGGGCATTTTGCAAAGCGCATGGCATTCGTTTGAGCGGTCCGGCGCTTGGCCGTCCCGTACAAGGCGAAGAAGCGACAGAACAACGGCGAGTCGCAAGACAAGATGCACGAAAACGCAACGCCATAGAAGGCAAATTTGGTGAGGGCAAGCGCAGGTATGGGCTTGGCCGTATTCGAGCATGCCTTGCGAAAACAAGTGAAACCGTCATCGCGCTTCAGCTCCTGGTGATGAACCTCGAGCGTAGGCTGCGGGATTTTTTTGTCTCCTGGTTAAACCGTCTTCTTTCCTATAGAATTCCTGCTTTTGGAAACATTTTTGAAGTTTGAAAACCGTTCAGCAGCCCCTAAGTATGTTACATTTTGTTTATTTATTTTGTCAAGCCACTAACTTTTTGAAAGAAGTAATCAAAACAATAAAAAAAGACCAGCCTGATATGGCTGATCTCTGTGTGTATGTATGGCGGAGAGAGTGGGATTCGAACCCACGCACGCCTCACGACGCCTAACGCATTTCGAGTGCGTCCCCTTATGACCACTTGGGTATCTCTCCAGATGTATTTGAAACAAAAATAAATATAGCAGATGTTTTTGGTTTGTGCAAGAGTAAATCCTTGGCACCCCTTGATTTACGGTGGGGCTTGGGCCAATATAAGAAAAGCACGCAAGATCATGAAGAGAAACGGGGAATTCGCATGAAGCGAGAACGTTTAGATAAGGTCCTGGCCAATATGGGTTTTGGGACGCGCAAAGAAGTCAAACAGCTGGTGAAGAAAAAGCTGGTCGTCATCGACGGTGTAGTCGCCACTGATCCCGGCATGCATGTGATTCCGGAAGAACAGGAGATCACCGTGGACGGCGAGCCGATCCATTTCAAACGCTGGCTCTACATCATGCTGAACAAGCCGCCGGGCGTCGTCTCGGCTACGGAAGACAATCTGCACGAGACGGTCGTCGATCTCCTCCCCTACGAGTGGGCGATCAAGGTGTTTCCGGTCGGCCGCCTGGACATCGATACCGAAGGGCTGCTTATTTTGACCAATGACGGACAACTCTCTCACAACCTCCTGTCGCCCAAAAAAAAGGTGGACAAGGAATACTTCGCCCGCATCAAGGGCCGTGTGACTGACCGGCATGTGGAGGAATTCGCTCGCGGTGTCGAGCTGGAGGATTTTACGACCCTCCCCGCCAAACTGGAGATCCTCTCCTCGGGAGAGATTTCCGAAATCCGCGTCACCATCATGGAAGGCAAATTCCATCAGGTAAAACGGATGTTTGCCTCCTTTGATCTCGAGGTGATCTACCTCCAGCGTGTCCGGATGGGTCCCATCCATTTGGACGAAAATCTGGAGCCGGGCGAATACCGGGAGCTCACCGAAGAAGAGATGGAGCTACTCCAGGGCTATACACAAAAAGAGAGCCCTGCATCATCCTGAAGCAAGCCTGAAAAAGTAGACACGGTTTCGGTAAGCTCTTTCCCGGAAAATGGCCAGAGAAAAACGGCACCTCCCATTGTTAGAAGCTCTAACAATCGAGGTGCCGCTCCTTTTCGGAGGAAAAGCTCTTTTCCCTGCCGCTAATCATTTTTTAAATACAATTCCAGCGTCTCTTTTGCCACATAGAAGCTGTGTCTAATGTGCTGACGCATCGCCGCTTCTACCTCGGCGGCATCTCCCTTGCTGACGGCGAGGAAGATTTGCTGGTGCTCCTCTACCGGACGCATGGCCACATAACCGGGGTTTTTGTAGCCGCCTATCCGGCGGTAGCGCTCGATTCTGCTGTTCAACTGTTCCAAAAAGCGCATCGCTGTATGGTTGCCGCTCAAGTCATGGAGAATTTGGTGAAAGTTGCTTCCGTTTTTGACGGTATCCTGATTGCGGTTCTGTTCGGCTGCCCGGCGCATCAGCTCCAGTACGTCCTCCAGGCGCTGCAAATGTTCCACGGTGACGTGAGCGGTAGCTTCACGAGCAAGCAGCCCCTCCAATACCTCCCGCACCTTGAATATCTCTTCCACTTCTTCTACCGTAATCGGCGCGACGTGGATTCGACCGTTTGGCTGTCTGATGATTAACCCTTCCAGCTCCAGCCGGTAGAGAGCCTGCCGAAGCGGCGTCCGGCTCACTTCCAAATCCTTGGAGAGATTCTCCTCAATCAACTGTACCCCGGGAGCGTACTCCCACTCCGTTATACAGCGCTTTACTTCCAGGTAGGCGACATCGCTTGCAGAAAGCCTTTTGCTATACGATGGTATTTGCATACGGATTATCCTTTCTAAGAGATCCTCTGGCCACCGGGCTTGCGCGATAGAACCGGTGGTCCTATCTCCGGGAAGGAATGTTCAGCTCATATAAGGTTGCAACACCGTTTGCAAGATTCCCCCGTTGCGGTAATATTCCACTTCCACGTTACTGTCAAGACGCACGATTGCCCGGAATTCCACCACCGATTGATCCTGTTTTACGGCTTGTATGGTCACCTTTTGACCTGGTTCAATCCCATTTTCTACACCTATCATAGCAAAAGTTTCGGTTCCGTCCAAACCCAATCTTTCAGCGTTTTCCCCTTCCTCAAATTGCAGGGGAAGAACACCCATGCCGACCAGATTGCTTCTGTGGATTCTCTCAAAGCTCTCCGCTAAAACTGCCTTGACTCCCAGGAGATACGTTCCCTTGGCTGCCCAGTCTCGTGAGCTGCCCGTTCCGTATTCTTTCCCGGCAATGATGATGAGCCCGGTCTTGTCCGCTTTATATTTCATCGCGGCCTCATACACGGGAAGGATCTCTCCTGTCGGCAAATACTGGGTATAGCCGCCTTCTTTTCCGCCTGCCAGCTTGTTGCGAATCCGAATGTTTGCAAACGTGCCGCGCATCATGACGTGATGATTGCCGCGTCGCGCTCCGTAGGAGTTGTAATCCTGGACCTTGACGCCCTTATCCGACAGGAACACTCCGGCTGGGCTGTCCGTGCTGATCCGGCCTGCGGGGGAGATGTGGTCCGTGGTAATCGAATCACCCAAAAGCAGCAGGGCGCGCATGTCTTTCAGCGAGGCGTCCGCTCCCGCGCGGGCAAATTCCTCGGTAAAGTAGGGCGCTTTCTGAATGTAGGTAGACTGTTCATCCCACAGATAGTTCATGCCTTCCGGCGCTTGGATCGATGCCCATCTCTCATTCTCAAAGAGATGCTCGTACTGTTTGCGGAACAGTTCCGGGCGCAAAGTGGACGCAATGACGCTCTCGATCTCCTCGTTGGACGGCCAGATGTCCTTGAGATAGACCGCCTGGTTCTGATGCCCATAGCCAATCGGTTCGTTTTCAAAATCAATCCGGACCGTCCCTGCCAGCGCATAGACGATGACGAGCGGCGGTGAAGCCAGATAGTTGGCTTTAATCAGCGGATGGACCCGTCCTTCGAAATTGCGGTTGCCGCTCAAGACGGAAGCGACGAGCATCTGGTTATCCTTGATCGCCTGCTCCACCTCAGGATGGAGCGAGCCGCTGTTGCCGCAGCAGGTCGCGCACCCGTAGCCGTCGATGTAAAAGCCGAGCTGCTCCAGATAGCGCAGCAGTCCCGCTTCGCGCAGGTATTCGGTCACGACCGTGGAGCCGGGCGTCAGCGTGCTCTTCACATAGGAAGGCTTGACAAGTCCCAGCTCGGCCGCTTTTTTCGCGACCAGACCGGCCGCGATCATCACAGACGGATTGGAGGTATTGGTGCAGCTCGTAATGGCAGCCAGTACAACAGCGCCCGTCCCCAGCTCTTTTGCCAGATGGGGCAACGCTGCTTTTTTATCCAACTCGGCCGGGCTCAGCCCGTAGCCTCTCTCTGCCACCGGAGTACTTACCGCTTCATCAAAGGAGGATTTCATCGCCGAGAGCTCGATGCGATCCTGCGGCCGTTTGGGTCCGGCCAGCGTCGGCTGGATGGCGCCCAAATCCAGCTCCAGCACGATGGTGAAGTCAGGGTCGGGCGTCTCATCGGTCCGGAACATTCCTTGCGCCTTCAAATAAGCTTCCGCAAGCGGCACATGCTGGCCCCTCCCGGTTTGCCGGAGGTAATCCAGGGCGGTGTCGTCGGTCGGGAAAAAGCCCATGGTCGCCCCGTATTCGGGAGCCATATTGGCCACCGTTGAGCGGTCAGCCAGAGAAAGATGCTTCAGACCCGGACCGAAGAATTCCACGAATTTGCCGACCACCCCTTTCCGCCGCAGCATGCTGGTGATGGTCAAGGCCAGATCTGTCGCGGTGACGCCCTCGGAGAGCCTGCCGCGCAGCTTAATCCCGACGACCTCGGGAATCACAAAGTAGAGAGGCTGGCCGAGCATCGCCGCTTCCGCCTCGATGCCGCCTACTCCCCAGCCGACGATCCCCAAGGCGTTGATCATCGGCGTATGCGAATCGGTGCCGACCAGAGAATCGGGAAAGACCTGGATTGCTCCCTCGACTTCTTTCGTCTGCAATACGGTAGCCAATGCTTCCAGATTGACCTGATGGACGATTCCTGACGCCGGGGGGACGACCCGGAAGTTCTGGAATGCCTTTTGCGCCCACCGGATAAATTGGTAGCGCTCATGATTGCGCTGGTACTCAATCTCCAGATTTGTCTTAAAAGCATCGTTCGATCCGGAGTGCTCGACGATCAGGGAGTGGTCGATGATCAGGTCAACCGGAATTTGCGGATTGATTTTCATCGCATCTCCGCCGGCATCCCGCACTGCATCACGCATGGCGGCCAGGTCGACGATAGCGGGAACGCCCGTGAAGTCCTGAAAGACAATCCGCGCCGGTTTGAAGGGGATCTCTTTTTTCTCCCACTGCGTTTTTTTCCAGTGTGCCAACTGCTCCACATGCTGCCGGGTAATATACTTGCCGTCGCACTGTCTGACGGCAGCTTCCAGCAGCACCTTGATGGAAAAAGGAAGCGAGGCAACGGCGTCCGGGTCTACTCCCTGCAGGTCTTTTAGACTGTAGTACACATACTCTTTTCCTTCCACTGTCAGCGATTGTTTCACGATCTCTTCCTCCTCGGCCCGTCCTCAGCCCTGTCCTTGATCCAGTATGGTTTTGGCGATGCGATTGTCCAGATCCTCGTACTCGAAATACCGGATCGTCTCATACAGCTCTTTCCGCGTCTGCATCTCATCCAAAGCATCCTTTTGCGTGCCGGTGTCGCGAATCAGCTGATAGGCCCGTTCAATCGCCTTGGCCGCCACACGCAACGAGGTTACCGGATAGATCACCATTTTGTAGCCCCATTCCTCAAATTGCTGTGCCGAGTAGTATGGGGTTTGGCCGAATTCGGTCATATTGGCCAGCAGCGGCACATCGATGGCCTGCGCAAATTTCCGAAACTCCTCCTCCGTCTGGAGCGCTTCCGGAAAAATCGCGTCTGCCCCCGCTTTCACATAGGCTTTGGCCCGGTCAATGGCAGCATCGAGCCCTTCTACCGATTTGGCGTCGGTTCGCGCCACGATGACGATGCGATCGCTGGCTTTGCGCGCCGCCTGGATTCGCAGCACCATCTCTTCTTTGGGGACCAGCTTCTTTCCGTTCAAATGGCCGCATTTTTTCGGCAGGTCCTGATCTTCGATTTGGATCGCGGCCGCTCCGGCGTCCACCATTTCGCGCACGGTCCGGGTCACGTTCAGTACGCTGCCGTAGCCCGTATCGACGTCGACCAGGATCGGCAGGCCCGTCGCTCTGGAGATCTCGCGGGTCCGAACCGCGAGCTCCGACAGTGTGATGAGGCCCAGGTCAGGCAGGCCCAAACTGGCCGAAAAGGCTGCCCCCGAGAGGTACAAGGCTTCAAAGCCCGCTTCTTTTGCCAAGAGCGCTGCCATGGCATCGTGAGCGCCGGGCATCTGCAGGATGCCTTTGTCGGCCGCCAAGCGTGCGCGCAGTCGGGTAATCGGATCTTCTTCTTGTTTTCTGGTAAGCCAGCTCATGTTTCTCCCCCCTTGGTGTTCTGGTCAGTGTTTGTTCTCGATTTGAAAGTGGGCAAACAGCTTGGCATAGTCACTTCTCTGCTCCAGATTCCACATCTCTTGCAGCGCTTGCCGCTGCCCGTCAGGGGTAAGGTACCCGGCCGTGAGTCGATTGAATTTTTCCTCGATTTGCTCATTCGTCATCGGGTTGCCGCGATGCCCGGAAGGATGCTTCACCAGCTTTTGCAGCACCGTGCCGTCCTTTTTCCTGATCGTGATGCGATTGGGGTTTCCATCCGGGTACCCCGCATTCATCTCCTCTGTTACTTCGATGGTCAGGATCGAGGTCAGGCGTTCCAACGTCTTCGGATTGGCCAATCGCTCTTCGGAGAACGTGTCGAGATCAATTTTTCCGTCCTCCAGTGCAGCCATGACGATGTAGGGCAGCGAATGGTCAGCGGTTTCTCTCGTTTTTGGCGCCCATTTCTGCTTGTCCTTGGCCAAAATATCATAGGCCAGCTGGAACGTTTCGATGTGGATACGCTCCACATCCTCCATGCTGCCCAGTTCCTTGCGCAGTTCCAGAGCTGCTTCGATGGCGCTTTGGGTCATGTATTCGACGGCCCAGTTTTTCACGTAGGTGATCGTGATGGACGCGGGACTCTCGCAAGCATCCAGCTTGCTTACGACGTTCTCGTACGAAAGCTTGCGGTTCAGCATTTGGTAATTCATCCCCATCGTGCCTTCAAACGGCTCGTAGGGTCCCTTCATCCCGCACTCCGCCAGCTGCAGGGCAAACACGGCGTTTCTCGCGGCATTGGCCGCAGCGGCGCCCTTCCACATGGAAATTTCGCCGTTGCGTGTCTGGCGCATCGCCGCGTGGGGTACGATGGCCAGAGCGAGGGCCTGTTCGGTTTGCTCTTCTGTGAGCCCGAGCAGATTGGCTCCTCCTACCACCGTCGCCACGGTGATGTAGTTGACGTGGTCCCAGCCATTCGATTTGAGGCTGGCCGCGTCACAGAAAATGACGCCGATCTCATACGCCGCCGCAATCGCTGCGATCAGGCGCCGGGTAGAGATGCCCCGCACTTCCGCCAAAGCGAGCAAAGGCGCGATGACATCGCTTGGATGAAGAGGCTCCACAGACAAGTAGGTGTCATTGTAATCCAGGTAGCGAATGGCGGTGCCATTGGCAAACGTAGCGTAATCAACCGCCGCTTTTTTCCCTGACCCGATAATCGTGGCTCCGTTTTCCAGCTGGTAGCGGTCCGCCAGCTTCCTCGCGGCGATAGACGCATCCTGATCGTAGCCCGAAATCAGGCAGCCCAGCGTATCAATGACGCGGCGCTTTACCTCTTCGACAGTCTTCTCCTGCAAAGATTCGAAAGTGACTCTCTGCGCAAAACGAGCCAATGCTCTGGTTACAGTATCGGACATGGATGGTTCCTCCTCTTTTCTCTCGTTTCTGTGATTATGAATGCGGAATGAACAGATCGCCTTTCATGATTCGCCGCGCCGTTCTTTCCAGGCCGACAAAGGCGACATCCCGTCCATCCTCGGTCAAGGATACGCGGACCTGGGCGACGCCCTCCGGATGGCCGATGCGGACGATCTGCTCCCCGTCTCGCTCTTTTTTGGCAGTCAGCTGGTTCGGGATCGTGCCCGGGAGCAGCACCGCTGCGGCCAGATTATACAGCCCGCTTCCCGCAAAAGTGCGATGGAAACGTCCCATGGAGACCATTTTGGCGACGATATCCACCTCATCCGCACGGATCAGCTTACCGGATGGCGTGACGTAATCCTGGGGGGCGGAGACGATGGCGACTTTGGGCACGGCCGGCGCCTGTTTGGCATCAGCAATCGTTTTTTCCATGCCTACCTGGACCGCCATTTCGCATCGTATGGCCTCCAGCTTTTCCAAGAGCTCTGTATTGCCTGCCAGCTCGCTGTTCTGTTCGCTGCCGCGAATCCCGAGCGACTGGCTGGACACATACACAAACGGATTGACGATATCGATAAAGGAGACTGGAATCTCCTGTTCATTCACACGAATCGCTGTCTGCGCCCCTAGCGGCATGGTCGCACCGGTCTTGCCGCCGCCGGGATTCAGGATATCGACGGTATATTTTGCGCCGGTCTTGACCACCCCGGGCATCAGGTAGTCGCCGCTGACCCGCGCTCTTCCTTCCTTCACGGGCACATGAAGCCGCAGCATCTTTCCGATGTTGGTGTTGTATGCGGAGACCAGCACATACTCATCGGCCGGATCGACCTTAACCATTCCTTCATCGACGGCAAAAGCGCCCACCGCAGCCATCAGATTGCCGCAAGTTCCCTTGGCATCTGCCACCTCTTCGCCAATCCCGATCTGGTAAAAGGTATAATCGACATCCGCGCTTTCGACGGAGGGCGGTGCGATCACCACCACCTTGCTGGTATGGGAGGTGCCGCTTCCGAGGCCGTTTACCTGCGATGGATTGTACGCATCGATGCCAGCAAAAAATATTTTTTTCTGCTCCTGCGAATCATGGGGCAAATCTTTTTGGTGAAAAAAAAGACCGCGACTGGTTCCGCCTCTGTAGACCACGCAAGGGACCGAATACTGTGACATGGAATCGCCTCCAAGACTGAATTGGTATAATTGTATACAAATATACAATTTAAAACAACAGATGATTGCTGCTCCCTCTTCTCTCGGTTTTACGAGGGCTTTCCTTCAGAAATTTTCTTGTCCGCTCTTCTGCCCATCCACCACTGAAAGAGTGGAACCACGACCAGCATGATAAAAAACAGACGGAAGATTTGATAGGCGCTGACCAACGGCAGGTCTGCGTGGACAATTACCGCTGTCATCCCCATTTCGGCAATCCCGCCGGGAGCCGTGCTTAAAAATGCCGTTTTCAGCTGAATCGGCGTCCAGATCGTCAGGAGAAATGCCTGCAACAATGCAATCAATACGAGCACCAAGCTGCTTGTGACCATGTACCCGAGCAGTTTTGCCACGTTCTTGATTTCTTTCGGGTCGATCTGCAGGCCGAGAAAGATCCCCAGTGACAGCTGCGCAATCGTAATGATCGAGGAAGGCATAGGCGGAATGGCAAACCCGCTTCCGGCGAGAATGGAGGTCGTGATCAGGGAGCCCGTGAGGAAATTCCCCGGAACTTTGAGTGCGTTCCCCGCAAAGCCGCCGATCACAGCCAGCAGGATATAGCCTCCGTATGCCAGGAGCGACGGAGTTGCAGCGACAGCCGGAATCGCCGCCGCAGATGCATCTGTTCCGCCTGTAATCAAATAATGAATGGTCACGAATGGCACCAGGAAAATAACAGTGATCGCCCGGATGGTTTGCATAAAAGCGATGACGGTCGGCTCCAGCTTCTCCGATCCGTCGATGACGGCCATGAGCTGCGAAAATCCCCCGGGGATAAAGCCGTAGATCCCGTTTCTCGTTCCGATCCCGGCAAGACGGGCGACCAGGCAGCCCAGTCCGATGCTGCACGTGATCATGAGCAGGGTGGTCACCGCCATATAGGGCAGATGCTCCGCGATCAGTTTGACGGTCTCCTGTGTAAAGGAAGCGCCCAGCATATAGCCAAAAACGATCATCCCACCCTTGCGAAATGAGGCGGGCCATCTTTGGACGCGGCCCGTCGCAAGCCGCCATACGGTCACGGTCGTCAGAGGGCCGAGCATCCAGGGCAAGGGCATGTGGAGGAGGGAAAACAGGATGCCTCCCACGATCCCCGCCAAAGCTGATTCCGCGATCCTGACCAGATGATTTCTCTCTTTCATACCCCTTCCAGCTCCTCATTCAGGGTTTCGCATGACAGTTGGAGCAAATGAATCGTGCGGAATGTTACCCCTCTTCGTTGACGAGCACTTTTTTGCCGCGCTTTTTCATCAAGACCGGGATCAGTATCCATGCCGCCGCAATGCCTAGAAAGAGAGCAGAAATCGGCTTTTGCAGGAAAATCATCATGTCTCCATTGGAGATCGTCAGGGCGCGTCTCAGGTTGTATTCGATCATCGAGCCTAACACCAGTCCCAGCACAAGCGGCGCTACGGGATAGTCATGGCGGGTGAAAAAGTAACCGGCCAGTCCGCAAATCACGAGCAGGATCAAGTCAAATGTCGTTAACCGGACTGCGTATACCCCAAACACCGAGATGGCGATAATCATCGGAAGCAAGAACTTCGGCGGTGTTTCAATCACTTTTGCAAACACTTTGATCAACGGCATATTCAAGATGAGCAGCATGATATTTCCGATGAACATGCTGGCGATCAATCCCCAGGCGACGGTTGGGTGCTGTTCGAAAAGCAGCGGGCCGGGCTGGACGTTGTACATAATCAGCGCGCCCATCAGAATGGCCGTGGTTCCCGATCCGGGAATCCCCATGGTCAAAAGCGGTATCATCGCCCCGCCCGAAGCTGCGTTATTGGCTGATTCGGGAGCAGCCACACCCTCGATTGCACCTTTGCCGAATTTTTCCGGATTCTTGCTCACCTTTTTCTCCAGGATGTAGGAGAAGAAGGACGCGATCGAAGCACCGGCACCGGGCAAAATCCCGACAAAAAAGCCCAACAGCGACCCTCTGAGGATCGGAGGGGTACTGGCCTTCATCTCTTCCTTGGTGGGGAGAATGCGATTGATTTTGGCCAGGGCACCGGAAACGTAGTCCTTTTCCAGAATGGTTTTAAACACTTCTCCTAAAGCAAAAAGCCCTACGGCAACGGTCAAAAATTCGATGCCTTCATAAAGCTCCGTAATGCCGAACGTAAAGCGGGCCACTCCCGATACGGCATCGATGCCAATCGTACCCAGCAACAGGCCCAATACGGTCATCAGAAAGGCCTTCGTCATCGACTTCCCCGCCAAGCCGCTCACAGCGCACAGGCCCAGGACCATGAGGGAGAAATACTCTGCTGGCCCGAATTGGAGAGCCAGCTCCGACAAAGGCTTCGCCAGGAAAATCAGGCCGACCAGGGAGAAGATGCCGGCCACGAAGGAGCCGATCGCAGAGATCGCCAAGGCGGAACCTGCTCTTCCCTGTTTGGCCATCTGATGCCCGTCCAGGGTAGTCACGACGGATGAGGCTTCTCCCGGTGTATTGAGCAGGATGGATGTCGTCGATCCGCCGTACATCGCCCCGTAATAGACCCCGGCCAATAGGATGATGGAGCTCGTCGCGGCTTCATCCGGGCTTAACCCCCCGGTAATCGAAGCGGTGATCGGTATCAACAGGGCCACACCGCTAACCGGTCCAATTCCGGGGAGCACCCCCACCGCTGTCCCGATCAAGACGCCGAAGAACGCGAACAGCAAATTATGGGATTGGAGTGCCGTTTCAAATCCTCCGATTAAAAAAGTTACGGAATCCATGCTTCTACCTCCTTATCGACTGAGCCACGAAGGAAAGCCCGGCAAAGTCCCCTGCAGAATTTCGACATACACGTAGTACACGCCGACTGATACCGCCAATGAAATGAGAGTGGACAGGGGCCATTTACGCTTATCGATGGTTTGAAAACCAATGAGCAGAAACAGGAATGTCCCGATCACATAACCGATTTTTTCGAGAAAGAGACAGTAAAGCGTGGTAGTCCCCAGGATGATGGCAAACTTTTTGTAGTCGAGGCTCTTCTTTTCCTGCTGCTCCTCCTCTCCTTTCGCTCGCAAGGATTCGAAAAACAGCCTGACACTGAGCAGGGAACAGATGACGCCGAGCCAAAACGGGAAAATATCAGGCCCCACTTCACTGCCGTAGGAGCTCTGCGCGATGCTCCGACTGCCGACGATAAAAGATACGCCGATGAAGAGAAAGAAAAATGATGTATAGCGGTCGACCGTTTTATTCAAAACCCATTCCTCCTTCACGGGTATTTCCTGAAAAAAGAAAGGAAGGAGAAGGGGATGTTCCCCTCCTTCCTTTCCCTCTGTTCTTTACTTGGCCATTCCCAATACGGTCAGAACTTCCTTGATGACTTTATCTTGTTCTTCCAGGAACTTGGTGAAATCTTCGGAGTTTTTATAGCCGTCTTCCCAGCCATTCAGCTCCAGCTCATTTTTCCATTCTTCCGTCTCGGTCAACGCCTTGATTTTCTCTTCCCAAAACGCAACTGCATCAGGAGACATATCCTTTACGCCAAAGAGACCGCGCCAGTTAATAAATTCAGCGTCATAGCCCGCTTCCTTGTAGGTGGGGATATCCTTGAAGATTCCTCCCAGACGGTTTGGAGCGGAAACAGCCAGCACTTTTACTTTTCCCGCCTCCAGATAGGCTTTCGCCTCGGACAGACCCGTCGTCAGGGCTTGAGCGTGTCCTCCGAGCAGGGCGACCATCGCTGCTCCGCCAGCATCATAAGAAGTGTACTTAATCGTCTTCGGATCAATGCCCGCTTTGATCGCAGGCAGCATGACGACCAGGTGGTCCATCGATCCCGGGCCGGAACCTCCCGCGAATGTAATGCTTTGCGGATTTTTCTTCATATCCTCAAACAGCGAAGGCAAGTCGTTGTACTTGGAATCAGCGGAAACGACAATGGCGCCATAGTCTGTCGTCAATTGCGCAAGCGGTTTCATATCCGCGTAAGAATATGGGCTGGTTGCCTCTTTTCTCAGATAGTTGATCACGATCGGCGTGGAGGGCAGCAGCAATTTGTAAGAATTATCTTTGTCGTTGGTGATGAAATGAGAAAGACCCGTCGTTTGGCCGCCGCCAGGCTTATTCTCGATATTGATAGTTTGCTTGACAATTGCGGTTTCGCTCAATGTTTTAGATAATACTCTGGCAGTCGTATCCAATCCGCCGCCTGCTCCGCCCGGGACAATAATGTTAATAGGCTTGTCCGGATAATTGGAGGCAGGCTGCTCCCCATTGGCTGCCGTTTGATCGTTATTCTTCGGTGCTGGTTGGGTACCTGACGATGATGTTCCTCCGCATGCAGTCAAACTTACCGCTAAGATTCCTGTTAGTAGAGCAACTGTCCATTTCTTCATGAAAACCCCTCCCATGTATATAGAAAGCAAAATCCATCTTGCAGGCTGGTTACCCATCCCTCATAAATGTATTTATGAATAATTGTATACAAATATCCAAAAACGTCAACTAATTATTTTCTATTTTCTAATATTTCGCCCAAATAAAAAAAGTGCTCGTCCCTTTCCTCTCCATAAAAAACGGCACCGCCAATTGTTAGCAGTGTCCAACAATTGGCGGCGCCATCAGGCTTCATCCTGAATAGGCCCTTTTTTCTTGCGCAGTCCACGGAAAAAATCCTTGAGCATCTGACCGCATTCCTCCGCCAGGACGCCGCTGTGCACCGGCACCTGATGGTTAAAGCGGTCATCGCCCAGCAGATTCATCAATGACCCGGCACATCCCGCTTTGGGATCCCGCGCACCGTAGACGACCTGTTCCACCCGGCTTTGGACGATCGCTCCCGCACACATCGGGCACGGCTCCAGCGTCACGTACAGCGTACAGCCAATCAGCCGCCAGCCGCCCAGCTTCGCACTCGCCTGGCGAATCGCGATCATCTCCGCGTGCAGGGTCGGGTCCTTTTCGGTCTCCCGCAAATTATAGCCTCGCCCGACGATCTCTCCGTTGCGAACGATGACGGCCCCGATCGGAACTTCACCCAAGGCGGCCGCCTTTTTCGCCTCCTCAATCGCCGCTCTCATGTACAATTCATGCTCATGAAGCTCTTCTTGTCCCTGTTCCCCGCAGTGATTCAGCTCGTCCCTCACTTTTCAGCAAAGACTCCCTCGAATACAGTTTCCGACAGCTCGCGTCTGCCGGACGGTACTTCCCGCTCCTGCAGCCGTTCCGGAAGGGCTTCCTTTTCCCCTTGATAGCCGATCGCGATGACCGCATGCAGCTCATACTCAGCCGGTACGCCCAGCGCCTCTCTAGCTTTTTCCGGGTCAAAACCTCCCATCGCGTGCGTGATCAACCCTTTGCGGGCCGCTTCCAATGCCAGATAGCCCCAAGCAGCTCCGGCGTCAAAGGCGTGGGAGCGCAGATGATCTCCCCGTCCGTTGATGGTTTTCGACAAGATGAGGGCGAGAACCGGCGCTTTTTCGCACCAGATGCGGTTGCCTTCTGCGATGAACGAATAAAAACGCTGCCTGTCCTGCTCGCTGCGGGCGATGATAAATCTCCACGGCTGCTCGTTGCTTCCCGATGGGGCCCAGCGAGCGGCCTCAAACAAGCTGAAGAGAACCTCATCCGGTACGGGATCCTCTTTATAGGAGCGCGGCGACCATCTGTTCAAAAAAACAGGGTCGATTTCGTATGTAGCTTGGCGATGCTTCTCTACCTGCGGCAAAATGTTGTTCATCATTCGTTTTATCCCTCCATCTTCTTTTTGTGATCATTTGTTTAACAGGAACAGTTTTCACTGTCAGCACTCACATACTCTCCGTGTGATTACATACATTAACTATGTAAGCGGAAGAACAACCAAACCTCGACCCGAGGGGGATGTGAGTGGGATTAACGTATGAAAGCCCCAGCCTGTTTGAAAGATTCCACAGTCCGACGCGGGGGCTTCTGGACAAGGCAGATGTTTTTTCCAACATCGAACAAACGGTAGCCACGAGTACCGATACCTATGAGCTGATCGTGGGAGCAGACTCCCAGCTGCGCAGCCGGGGAACGTATTTTGCGATTATGATTACGCTGATCAAGCAAGGCCGCGGCGGCATGTTTTTCTACCACAAAATTCAGGAGAGGCGGTACACCTCCCTGCAGCAGCGTATTTTTCAAGAAGCCCTGTATGCAGTTGGACTGGCATCCGAGCTCCGTCAGTACCTGCATGAACACAGCATCGACATCCCGATCAGGCTTCACTTTGACATTGGAAAAAACGGTCCTACTCGCAAGTTTATCCATTCCTTGCTCAGTTTAGCGGAATCCAACCATTTTCCGGCAGAGATCAAGCCTCATTCCTTTTGTGCTTCGACCATCGCGGACAAATTCACCAAATAACCCTCTCCAGGAAGCCTCACGCGGATCGTGATCAAGCGTTCCGCGTTTTTTTGCCTCCGCGAAGAAGTCTCTCTGCTCTGTCATATTCGTGCTTCTTCCGGTTCATTCCTTCCTCTTCATGACCCGTAATGACAATTCCAAACCCGTTGACATTCACGGGGGGCTCCTTTATCATAATAATCAAAATATTAACGCTTCCATAATTGGCATGTTACTGGTCATGCAGGCATGAGCCGAGAAGATCCTTTTTCCAAAGGTTTTTTCGGCTTTTTTTGGCTTTTTTCTGTGTTACTAAAGGCAGGTGGCGTAATTTGTCCCGTCAGCAGGGAGTCCCCCATACCATCACCCGTGTCCTCAATCACAACGTCGTGCTGGCCCTAGAGCCGATCTCTTCGCAAGAGGTCGTCTTGTTCGGAAAAGGAATCGGATTCGGGGTGAAGCCCGGCAGTACGATCCACCCAAACGATGCCCGTGTGGAGAAGCGCTTCCGTCTGGAAAACGAAAATCATCAGCGGCAATACCAGACGGTCTTAAATCAGGTCGACCCGGCCATCGTCGGGATCAGCGAAGAGATCATCGCCCTGGTGGCCCGCGAAATCACCCCGAACCTGCATGAGCATATCCATGTAGCGCTGCCGGATCACATCCACTTTGCCATCTACCGCCTGAGGAACGGCATGGAGATCGTCAATCCGTTTTTGTTTGAAATTCAGACCCTCTACAGCAAAGAATTCGCACTCGCCGAGCGGGCTGCCGACCTGATCCAAACCTCGTTTTCTCTGGAGATTCCAGAGAGCGAAATCGGCTTTTTGGCCTTGCATATCCATTCCGCGGTCAGCTCCACGCCCGTAAGCAAAACCGTCAAGTTCACCAATCTGATCAGAGAGCTGGCCCAGCTCATTGAGGAGCGCATCGGGAGGACCGTCGCGCGCAGCAGTGTGGATTACATCCGCTTGATTACGCATCTGCGATATGCCTGTGAACGCATCCAGCAGCAGAAATCGATCCAAAATCCGCTGCTGGAACGGGTCAAAGCGATGATTCCGGAATCGTACCAGCTGGCGGAAGAACTGGCTCGGCACATCTCTTCGCGACTGGATACCGCCGTCCCGGAAGACGAAGTCGGCTACATGGCCATGCATGTATTCCGCCTCACAGAGCAACCCAGTGACTAACCATTGGTGTTTCCAACAGAAGAAAGCGTGTTACTAGTTCGACTAGGCATGAGCGAGGGTAGCGGCAGACTGGCCGTTCTTTCTCGTTCATGCTTTTTTACTTCCCAGATGCAAAAAGGAGGAGCTTATGTTACGCCGTTTCTTTTCCCGAAAACCACAGCAGCAGGAATTGACGCTGCTCGCCCCCCTGACCGGTCTGGTCGTCCCCCTGGAGGAAGTGCCCGATCCGGTTTTTGCCCAAAAGGTAGCCGGTGACGGTGTGGCCCTGATCCCGACCGAAGGTGTACTGCTGTCTCCCGTGGAAGGCCGGGTCACTCATCTGTTTCCCACACATCACGCGATCGCACTGACCAGTGATACCGGCTTGGAAATTCTCCTCCACATCGGCATCGATACCGTCAAACTGAAGGGAACAGGATTCACCCCCCATGTCCAGACAGGTGACCGGGTAGGCCCGGGTGACCGGCTCATTGCCTTTGATCTGGAGCTTCTGAAAAAAAACGGATGCCCCGTCGTGACACCGATCGTCTTCACCAACAGTGAGCGGGTCGCCGCCAAACAGGTCCTCGCCGGGGCCAGCGTACAAGCGGGCCGGGATTTGCTGATCAAAGTGACGATAAAAGGGGGGAGATTGGAATGATTCGATTTGAAGTCACCGTAAAGGCAGCGGGCGGACTGCACGCGAGACCGGCCGCCCTCTTGGTCAACATCGCCGCCAAATCCCAATCGCAGGTGACCGTTACCCGAAGCCTGGATGAAAAACAAGCGGATGGCAAAAGCATCCTGGGGATATTGACCCTGGGAGCGGGCCGCGGCGAACAGCTGATCATTACAGTTGAGGGGCCCGATGAGGAGCAGGTGGCTCACGCGCTCCAGGAACTGTTTGAACAGCCCGAAGAGAGCTGATTTTACGATCAGACTGGCTGCTCTTTGCACTCGTGCTCCCGTCTTTTTTCCCACACTTATCGTATTTTTTTGCGAAGAGCGGCTTCTGATAAACCATCATCCACATAAGGAGGGTTTTACATGCTGGCTTTTCTGCAACGGATCGGGAAAGCGCTTATGCTTCCGGTCGCCACATTGCCGGCAGCGGCACTGCTGGTTTCCTTCGGGCTCCTGGACTACGAGAAGAACATCCCGCTGGGACCGGTCATCGGCGGTTTCCTCAATCAATTCGTAGCGCCCTTTCTCCATGCGGGCGGCCTCGCCATTCTGGAAAATCTGGCGCTGATCTTTGCCGTAGGGGTGGCGATCGGCCTGGCGAGAGACGCGGTGGCGGCTCTGGCGGCGGTGATGGCTTATCATGTGCTGCTGGCTATCCTGGCAAGAGTGCCGGCGGCCATGCCATTTATTCCGGACGACGTCGTGCTGAAAATGGGCGTGCTTGGCGGGATCCTGGCGGGGGGAGTAGCCGCCTACTGTTACAACAGATACCACGACGTCAAAATGCCGGAATGGCTCGGATTCTTTAGCGGCAAACGGTTTGTCCCGATTGTCACCTCGCTTGGCATGGTCGTAATCGCCCTGGTGGTCGGCATGGTCTGGGCACCGATTCAGGACGTAATCGATGCCGTCGGCAACTGGATCGTCAGCCTGGGCGCGATCGGCTCCGGCATCTTCATTTTCTTCAACCGCTTGCTGATCCCGCTCGGCTTGCATCACGTCATCAATGCGATTGCCTGGTTCCAGATCGGATCTTTTACCGATGCGGCCGGCAATGTCGCAAACGGCGATCTCCACCGCTTTTTTGCCGGTGACAAGACCGCCGGCATGTTCATGGCCGGCTTTTACCCGATCATGATGTTCGCTCTGCCGGGTGCCGCCTTGGCTCTCATTCACACAGCCAAACCGGAAAAGCGGAAAATGATGGCTTCTGTTTTCATGACCGCAGCTCTGGCCTCCATCATCACCGGCATTACCGAACCGCTGGAATTTGCCTTTATGTTTGCCGCTCCCCTGCTCTATTTTGTCCACGCGGTCCTGGCCGGAATATCCGGCGTGGTCGTGACGTCCCTGGGGATCAAGCATGGATTCAGCTTTTCGGCCGGTCTGATCGATTATCTCGTCAACTTTCACCTCTCGACGAATGCGCTGTTGATCATACCGGTAGGTCTGGGCTTCGCCATCGTCTACTACCTGCTGTTCCGCTTCATCATTACCAAATTCAATCTGAAGACTCCGGGTCGCGAGGACGATGAGGACGACGCGGCCGACAGCACCCGCTCCTCCACGATCCGGGACAAAGCGCAAGAGGTCCTCTCCCTAATCGGCGGCAAGGAAAACATCGTCAGTGTTGATGCTTGCATCACCCGGCTGCGGCTCGTCCTGAAAAATGACAAGGTCGTCGACGAAAAAGGGCTGCGGGAGCTGGGAGCCGCCGGAGTCATGAAGCTGGGCCAAGGAAGCGTGCAGGTCGTCTTTGGCACACAGTCGGAAGCGATCAAGGATGAAATCAACAAATTGTAACAGATTCTCATCCCCGTATGTTGATGACCATTCCAAGCAGGATCGGGAGGAAAAAGCAGATGATGCGGAAAGACGGGAGAACGATCGGAAAACGTTTATTGGACTGTACGGCATCCGACTTTGCGAAGATGACCGGGCAGGATCTGAAGCGGGCGGGGGACTGGTGGCAGCGGAGGCGGTCGGCAGTTTTATCGAAGCGGGCGCCGACATCATCCTGCTCCCTTCTCCCGGCACCATTCCGGGCATCACCGTAGAATCGGCAAGCGCCATGATCAGCCAAGTACATGCCCGGGGTGCTTTGGCCTTGCTGGCGACGGGGACCAGCCAGGAAGGAGCCGACGAAGCGACGATCAGACAGATCGCCCTGAACAGCAAAATGGCGGGTGCCGACCTGCACCACATCGGAGATGCGGGGTACAGCGGCATCGCCGTCCCGGAAAATATCATGCACTATTCCATTGCCCATTCGCGGCAGGCGCCACACATACGTACGGATGGCTTCATCCGCGATGCGTTAGGACGTGGAGAATCCACGATGCCAAAAAGCGGTCCTTCCCGGGGAGTTCCTGGGGAGAACCGCTTCTTTCATGAGGGCGGAGGAACAGCCTCCCGTCCATTCTTCAGCGAACAGAGGCGGGAACGATCTGCTCTTTTTCCTCCACCTGCTTCTCAAAGCGCTCCAGCCGACGAAGAAATTCATCGCAAGCCGCTTCACTTTTGGGGGCCATCATATCTAGTTCGTAAGCTATGGTTCTCTTCCAGATGTCTAGTTGTCTCCGGTTGGCTTCGTAAACATTCACCTCTTTCCACCCCTCGCGACATCATGGCTTCCTGTTTCATTGCGACTTCATATGGCGTGATTTTGTCAAAATAGCAAAAAAGAAAGGCAGAGGAACAAATCACGGAGCTGGCAGTTCAGTTTTTTCGCCAGCACCGGAAGATGATTGGCTTTGAAGTCATACTCACCTTTTTCGTACTTGAGGTAGGTGGAGGCATTTTTAAACCCGAGAGAAACAGCCATCTCCTTTAACGTTATCCCGCTTTCCATCCTCCTCTGGGCAATGAATTGCAAATCGACTTTCTCCAACGGCGAACCCCCTTTATTTTCCAAATTAGCAAATCCCTAATTATCCATATCTTACCTTTTCAGAAACAGCAAAGTCAAGTCCATGATTGCCAAATCGTCAAAGATCTGTTTTCCATAATGGAAAATTGATAGAATATATGGCATATATGGAAAGGTTGTGTACGTAGATGTCAATCGTCGGTCAACGGATGAAATACCTGCGGGAAAAATACAAATGGTCCCAAATCCAATTGGCCGAAAAGCTGGGGATTCACAATACCGTTCTGTCCCGGATTGAATCAGGGGAAAAAAAGAGCGTGGATCACCACCTGCTCTCGAAAGCAGCCGATGTGTTTGAAGTCACGACTGATTATTTGCTGGGGAAGACCAACAACCCCGCTCCTTCCTGGAAAAAAAACGTGACTGTCTCCGAGGAGCAGGCCCCCTATTTTGATCTGGAAGGATTGACGGACGCGGAGATTGAAGAGGTAAAGAAGCATATTGAATACCTCAAGTGGAAAGCGATGCAGCCGCGAAAGACAAAATAAACATCCGAATCAGAATTGTTCAATCATAGAGGAACCAAAAAGGTGCTGGATTTTATCGTCCAGCACCTTTTTTATGTCGATGTATGATCATCCAGCTCCATCCAGGTCTGCGACCACTGCTCAATTCCCAAAAGGACCGGCTTCAGCGCAAGCCCCTTGTCAGTGAGCGAATACTCTACGCGGATCGGTGCGGAATCGGTATAGACGTGCCTGTGCACCAAACCTTCTTTTTCCAAATCCTTCAAACGCTCGGACAAAAGCCTTCCGCTGATGGGAAGCGCCTCTTCAATGGCACAGAAACGCTGTGGCCCGGACAGCAGCTGGTGCAGTATCAAACCCGTCCAGCGCTTCCCCAACAGCTGCATGCCTTTTTCAAACTTTGGGCAGAGAGAGGACTGCTTCATCGTCATCACCTCGATTCTCTTTCCAGTATACCGCTCTTTTCATATTCCATCAAAGGATTGACGACACTTCATAACTATTGTATACCTACTAACTATAAGTAACTATATTACTTATAATAAATTACTAGGAGGATTTTACGATGGAAAACCGACTGGATCAACGCACCGCATGGGGATTGCTGCTCGTGCGCGTGGTTGTTGGCCTCTCTTTTATCTTGCACGGGCTGTCCAAATTTCAGATGGGACTGGATCAGGTTGCCGTTTGGTGCAAGCAACACCCTGCGTGCCTTGCATGATAGACCGCGACCGAATGTTCCGCCGCCCGGAGCATTCGGTTTTTTTGTTCGGATGACCGGGCCGTTTTCAAGATCTGGGCATGTTCTATGCCCTGCCGACACATCATAAGTAACGATGGGGAGGTGAGTTTTCATGACAGACCACGATGATCGCAGCCAACTGATCTACCAGCCTGAAACCAGAGTCCCTGTCGGTTCGATCGACAAGCGGAGAGTGACCGCCCAAAAATCAGATGAAAAGTACCCGATCCCGCGCGCTCACCCTGTCCCGTGGCAAGAGGATTGACTCCGGTCTACATACAAGGCTGTGCCCGAGGCACTTCTCACCTCATGGGCTTTTCCGCCAAAACGAAAACGCGCACCATACCAACTCGCGAAGGAGGGCTGAATATTGAAACGCCTCTCACGGCTTTCTCTGCTTTCTCTGTTCGTTCTCGTCTTGTCTCTGTTCACTGTACAAGCATTCGCTTATCAGGAGGTCCCGTATCATTTTGGTTTTAAAAAGAGCAAAGGCGGAAAGCTTCCGTCGATCGACCAGGAAGGCTTCAAAGGCATCGTGGATAAGCACGGCGCCATCTTCCTCGGGGATACCTCCAAAAAAGAGCTGTTCCTCACGTTTGACAACGGCTATGAAAACGGCTTTACCCCACGGATCCTGGACACATTGAAGGAAAAGAAGGTGCCCGCAGTCTTTTTTGTAACCGGCCATTACGTCAAAGATCAGCCGGAATTGCTGAAACGGATGACCGCCGAAGGGCATCTGATCGGCAACCATTCCTGGAGTCACCCGGATATGACCAAAGTGCCCAATGCGCGGATCAAAGAAGAGCTGGACAAGGTAAAAGAAGCCGTCTCCCAGATTACCGGGCAAAAGGAGATGCAGTTCTTGCGCCCACCCCGCGGGATATTCAGCGAGCGGACGCTGGCTGTCAGCAAAGAGCTAGGGTATACCAATGTGTTTTGGTCGATCGCCTATAAGGACTGGGATACCAAAGTGCAACGAGGCGGAAAGTACGCATACGACAACGTTATCGCCCAGCTCCACCCGGGAGCCGTGATTTTGCTGCATGCGGTCTCCAAAGACAATGCGGACGCGCTCGGCCAGATTATTGACGAAGCGAGAAGACAAGGGTATGAATTCAAAAGCCTGGATCAGCTTCGGGCGACCCCGCCGCTGGCTGTTCCGTAGGGAGTCCGTGATTCGTGGGGCCTACAGTCCCGACTCCTCGGTTGTTCGGCCCCCCGTGGTATGAGTCTTGGCTCCGCTGTACCTGTTGAATAAAAAACCTGCCGGATGATTGATCCCGGCAGGTTTTTTGCGTGAGCGGCGGCAACGGAGTAGACCCGCGCATACGATGAAGGAGCCGTACTCCTCTTCTCGATAGGAGAGCAGCTAGGTCCTCAGAAGGGAGGTGGTTCCCATCCCGTCTTACCGCATTCGCATCTCGATCAACAGGCGGCGCCTCGACCTTTACGACGGCAATCGCCTGGTGCGATCTTTTCCGGTCGGCCTCGGCAAACTGGCGACCTCCACGCCGCGCGGCGATTTTACAATTATCAATAAGGTTCCCTATCCCAATTCCTATCCCGGAGGGCCCCTGTCGGTGTTCGGCACCTTTTGGCTGGGACTGAGCAAGCCCCATTACGGCATTCACGGTACGAACAATCCGGCCTCGATCGGCCGCTACGTCTCGCGCGGGTGTGTCCGGATGTACAACCGGGACGTAGAAACTTTGGCTAGGCTGGTTCCGATCGGGACACCTGTACAGATTCGTCAGAATTAAAAGGCTAACCGCTCATCCTGTCACGCCCGGCTGGAAAAACAGCGAGGATATTGTCGATATGGAAAACGCGCGGAGCCCTACGAGTCAGGCAATAAGCCTTGATTCTAGGGCCTTCGATTGCTTGCAGCCGGAGCGGACGCTTGCTGATTTTGCCGTATCTGTCCTGATAGATCACTTCGACGATCTGCCCGGCAGACAGGTATTTTTTGAGTTGGTTGAGCATAGTGGCACCCCCGAACAGGAACGTTTGTTCTTATTATATGCGAACAAAAGGGGAACATGCAAATGTAAGGTGCAGGCAACTCGGGGGCCACAATCGCAGGGGGGTTTTGTCCAAAAAAAAACCGCGTTACGACGCGGTCTCCCAGTACGCTGACCAGGAAGGGAGGGCTTTTTACCAATCCGGCTCTGCCGTAGTCGTGAAGTTTCCATTTCCGTTGGTGGTTGTCTGGGCGTCCAATACCGAAGGTGCGAACAATAAAGTAAAAGCAAGGACCATAAGCAACTTTCTCATGGGATTACCTCCTTTTTCCTTTATTTACCTACTATAGCATATGTTCCCTATCTTTTCTATATTTTCGTAATAATCGTTTTTGCTTTTGGCGTGATTTTCTTTGAGGAATAACCCCACGCATTCGATCATTCTTTCCAGATCTCCGATTTGCCGATAGTACGTAATGCTCGCAAGCAAACTATCGAGCCCCTTTTGAATCTCCCCGATGGCTAATAGACAAATCCCCTTTCGTTTGTAGTACCTGGCCGCCTGCTTAATCCGATAGGGGTGCATCAGTATGTCTTGGGAAAGCAGTTCGCTCTCTGAATCGATGAGGGTTCTGATTTCATCATTTCGCTGCACCTCCAGGCATGCCTCCAGCAGATCGCTGACGACCGTGATCCGCCCCTCCTGTCCGGCTTCCTGCAGGCACTCTTTGTACAGGGCGATGGCTTCATCGTGCTGGCCTTTTTTGGTGAGCAGAAGCGCCCGCAAGTGTTTCTTTCGAAAATCAGCGTATTTGCTCTCTTCGTACATATCTAGGAAAATGCCGGCCATGATCAGATCGCCCAAGCGCAAATAGGAGTTGACGATGGATATCAGGGCGGACGCTCTCTGCTTATTGTCGCTTTGATCCTCGCGTATGCCTTTGCCACAAAACTCGATGCTTTCGCCGTAATGCTCCAGAATATAGGCATGCACACCCATCCGGTAATAATAGTCGACCCGCTCGGTCGGCTGCAAAAATTCGATATAGGGAGATAATTCCTTACCTCGCCGGTATGTATCTTCGAAATGGGTGAAGTCGTCCCGCTCCAGTATGTAGCGTTCATAGATGCATTTGCCCAGGTAATAGGGCACTCCGTTTTTCCGCGTATAGTCAATCAATACTTGGTACAACATGAGTTTTGCGTAGCGATCAGGGATTTCTTTTGTCACTTGGAGAAGGTAGTCCAGAGCAAGGTAGGCGTCTATTTTTGGCGTTTCCAGCAGCTTTCCGGCCGCCTTTTGCATCAGCGTTGGATGATTGAGGATGATGGATTCTTCCAGCAGCAGTTTAATCGTTGTGGGTCTTTCTGTCGCGTCCAGGTAGATTCCGATGACTTCGCTATAAGGAATATGGAGGGTATGGGCAACCTTTTTCCATAGGTCGAAGCTAGGTTGTTTTGTCTCGCCGGTCTCGATGCGAGAAAGCGATGTTTTGTTGATGCCTGTCCGCTCTGCCAGCTCTGACAATGATAGATTCTCCCGTTGCCGGTAGGTGAGAATCAGTTCCCCTATCCCTTCAATTGTCATAGTGGAAGCCTCCTCAGAAAAAATTTATCATTTTTATTTTTTTTAATAATAGCACACGAGTTGATATTTGGTAATAGTTACCTTTCAATCTATTGATAAAAATGTAAGGATATGTATTTTTAAAACTCCTTTATAATCATTCCATAAACTGTTAAAGTCGTATTGAGGTGTGTTTATGTGAGAAAATCTATAATCTATTTGTCATTTTCCATTGTCTTATTATTTGGATTCATACTGACTTGGACCTACTTACTCTCGGATGATACCCCGCAGGTTGGAGAAACAGGATATTACGTCATTGATGGGTATATTGATACGTCAGTGTATCAACATGGCACAGCATGGTCACCTGAGCGCACCTCTTCTGAGGAGATCGCTTATGGACTGCGTGAGGGATATCTTTACAAAGTAAAAAAAAATACCCCTATTAAAGTGTTGTCATCTAGTGGTTACGATACTGCGACAGGGCAAAAAGTCTTATACATTGGAACATTAGATGGCCAAGTCGAAGGGGAAGTCTATGCCGATTATATCAAGAAGACAAAAGCGAAATAACGAAAAAATTTCCCTTACTATTCATGGCCGTTAATTCCATTTCACAGGTTTATACGTTATACGGTGGGAGAAGTAGTTCAAATAGAAAAAACCGCGCATCTACGCGGTTTTCCGATGGCGTCCCCGAGAGGATTCGAACCTCCGACCTACAGTTTAGGAAACTGACGCTCTATCCTGCTGAGCTACGGGGACAACGTTCAATTCTGTTCTCCACTCTTCATTATAGGGCGATTTTGCGCTTTTTGCAAATGAAGAACCAGGGAGCTCATCCCTGGTTCTTCGTCTTGGTTTTCTCTGTCACTTCTCTTTTTAATTGTGGGCAAACTGCTCCTCTTCCGTAGAACCGGTCAAAGCCGTTGTCGAGGAAGTGCCTCCCGCGATCACCTGGGCGACCTCGTCGAAATACCCGGTGCCCACTTCCCGCTGGTGGCGAGTCGCGGTATAGCCGTATTGTTCGCTGGCAAATTCGGCCTGCTGGAGCTCGGAATAGGCAGCCATTCCGCGGTCGCGGTAGCCGCGCGCCAGCTCGAACATGCTGTAATTCAACGCATGGAAGCCTGCCAGCGTGACGAACTGGAATTTGTAGCCCATCTCTCCCAGCTCGTTCTGGAAGCGTGCGATCTCCTCCTCGCCCAGTTTTTTCTTCCAGTTGAACGAAGGAGAGCAGTTGTACGCCAGCAGTTTGCCGGGATACTGGGCGTGAATGGCCTCGGCAAAACGGCGGGCCTCCTCCAGATTGGGCTCGGAAGTCTCGCACCAGATCAGATCGGCGTACGGGGCATAGCTGAGACCGCGGGCGATTGCCGCATCCAGCCCGCCTTTCATGCGGAAAAAGCCTTCGGGGGTGCGCTCTCCGGTCAGGAAAGGCTTGTCGGTATCGTCGATGTCGCTGGTGATCAGGAAGGCGCCATTGGCGTCGGTCCGGGCCACGATGATCGTCGGCACGCCCATCACATCGGCAGCGAAACGGGCCGCGATCAGGTTGCGGACAGCTGCCTGTGTGGGAATCAGCACTTTGCCGCCCATGTGGCCGCATTTTTTCTCCGAGGCGAGCTGGTCTTCGAAATGGACGCCGGCCGCCCCCGCTTCGATCATGCCCTTCATCAGTTCAAAGACATTGAGCGGTCCGCCAAAGCCCGCCTCGGCATCCGCCACGATCGGCGCAAACCAGTACGTATCGCCTGTGCCCTCCGACTGCTGGATCTGGTCGGCACGCTGCAGCGCCTGGTTGATCCGCTTCACCACATGAGGGACACTGTTAGCCGGGTAGAGGCTTTGGTCGGGATACATCTGGCCGGACAGGTTGGCGTCGGCTGCCACCTGCCATCCGCTGAGGTAGATGGCCTTCAAGCCTGCCTTTACCTGCTGGATCGCCTGATTTCCGGTCAGAGCGCCAAGCGCCTTGACATGATGCTCGGTGTGCAGCAGCTTCCACAGCCGCTCCGCGCCGATGCGGGCCAGCGTATGCTCGATCTGCACCGAACCGCGCAGACGCACGACATCCTCGGCCGTATACGGGCGCTGAATCCCTTGAAAACGTTCGCTCTTCCAGCTCTCCTCCAATTGTCTGATCGCCTCTTGTCTGTTCATCTTCTCCCACTCCTTTTCCTTAATCGAGATAGGCATAGCCCGGGATGGTCAGAAACTCGGAAAATTCGTCGGCTGTCACCAGCTGCAGGAACAGCTCGCCCGCCAGTTTGAATTTCCCGGTCTCATACCGCTCCAGACCGATTTCCTGTTTGATGGTTTGCAGCTCTTCGCTCAGCCACTGTTTGACCAGCGCCAGCGTAATCTTGCGGCCATCCGGGAGAACGCCCCGGGGATGCCTGATCCATTGCCAGATTTGGGCCCGGGATATCTCCGCAGTCGCCGCGTCTTCCATGAGGTTGTTGATCGGGACTGCGCCATGTCCCCGCAGCCACGCTTCGATGTATAAGATGCCGACCCGGATGTTGGTGCGAACGCCTTCCTCGGTGATGTCTCCCTGGGGAATCTCCAGGAGATCGGCCGCCGTGACCTGTACATCCTCTCGTTTGTACCAGATCTGATTGGGCTCCGGCATCAGGCGGTTGTAGACCTCCATCGCCACGGGCACCAATCCGGGGTGGGCCACCCATGAACCATCGTGGCCGTCGTAGGCTTCCCGCTCCTTGTCGGCCCTTACTTTCAGCAGGGCTTCCTCATTTTTTGCCGGGTCGTTTTTGACCGGAATTTGTGCAGCCATGCCGCCGATGCAAGGCGCTTGCCGTTTATGGCAGGTTTTCACGGCCAGCGTCGTATAGGCTCGCATGAACGGGACGGTCATCGTGACCTGCGCCCGGTCGGGGAGGATCACATCCGGGTGATTGCGCATCTTTTTGATATAGCTGAAAATATAATCCCAGCGTCCGCAGTTCAGCCCCGCGCTATGCTCTTTCAATTCGTACAAGATTTCATCCATTTCAAAGGCCGCCAGGATCGTTTCGATCAGCACGGTGGCTTTGATCGTGCCGAGCGGAATTCCCAGCTCATCCTGTGCCCAGCAAAAGACATCATTCCACAGTCGGGCCTCCAGGTGGTTCTCCAGCTTGGGCAGATAAAAGTAAGGACCGCTTCCTCTCTCCAGCAGCGCATGCGCATTATGAAAGAAATAAAGACCAAAATCGAACAGGCTGCCGGACATCGGTTGCCCCTGAATGCGCAAATGCTTTTCTTCCAGATGCCAGCCGCGCGGCCTGACGATCAAGACGGCTGTCTGTTCCCGGAGCGCGTATTTTTTTCCTTCCGGGCTGGTATAGGAGATCGTCCGCCTGACCGCATCACGCAGGTTGATCTGTCCTTCTACCGTGTTGGCCCACGTCGGAGAATTGGCGTCTTCAAAATCGGCCATAAACAGCCGCGCCCCCGAGTTCAAAGCGTTGATCACCATTTTCCGGTCTCCGGCAGGCCCGGTGATCTCCACTCTCCGATCCTGAAGATCGCCAGGCAACGGATGGATGCGCCAATCGCTTTTGCGGATATGTTCCGTTTCCGGCAAAAAGTCAGGCAGCTGTCCGGAATCAATCATCTCCTGCTTCTTTTGGCGCAAATCAAGCAGCTCGCGTCTTCTCTGCCCAAAGTGTTGCTCCAGCTTGATCAGAAACGTGATGGCTTCGGGGGTGAGAATGTCCGCGTACGGCGGCGGCAATTCGCCGGTAATCAACACATCGGCCGGGTACTGATTCAGTTGAATCGCAGTCAATCCTATTCCTCCTCCCTCAATCAAAAACAGTTATGCTACAGATTGATAATAAATACACTATTATAGTACAGTGTTATCAAAAAAAATGGGTCAGTCCAATAGTCCGCTTCCACTGCAATGGCTGCAGCTTACGCACCCATCTCCGTGGCAATGATGGCATGCGCCGCCGTGATCATCATGTCCCACGCCGCAGCAAGTGGGACAATTTTGCTCGCCGTTTCCTTCGCAACGATAGCAATTCATGAATAACGACCTCCACTCTCTGTTTTATTACAATTTATTGATCTTGCAGTTATTATATAACAGCGTTTTCTGTTGTGCAACAATTTTTTGAAAAATTACGCATCTGCCTTTTTGCAGCAGAAAAAAAAGCAACTTCCTGTTATGATACAGAAAGTTGCTTTTCCATTTTCCAAGCCATCTCTGTTACTTCGGCGCGATTTTTTCCAATCCGCCCAGGTACGGACGCAGGACCTCCGGAATCAGGATCGAGCCGTCTTCTTGTTGGTAGTTCTCGATTAACGCGGCTACGGTGCGGCCGATTGCCAGTCCCGAGCCATTCAATGTATGAACAAACTCTGGCTTGGACTTGGTGTCGCGGCGGAAACGGATATTGGCTCTGCGCGCCTGGAAGTCCTCGAAGTTGGAACAAGACGAGATTTCCCGGTACGTCTGATAGCTCGGAATCCATACTTCCAAATCGTATTTTTTCGCGGCTGTAAATCCAAGGTCGCCTGTGCACATGCTCAGCACCCGGTAAGGCAGACCGAGCAGCTGCAGGACCTTTTCCGCGTTTTTCACCAGTGTTTCCAGCTCCTGATAGGAGTCCTCCGGCTTGACGAACTTCACCAGCTCTACTTTGTTGAACTGATGCTGACGGATCAACCCGCGGGTATCGCGGCCGGCCGAACCTGCCTCAGAGCGGAAGCACGCACTGTAGGCTGCATAGTATCGTGGCAGGTCTGCCACGTCGAGGATCTCGTCGCGATGCATGTTGGTCACCGGGACTTCCGCTGTCGGGATGAGGAAATAATCGAAGCCATCCAGTTTGAAGGCATCCTCCTCGAATTTCGGCAGCTGGCCCGTGCCAGTCATGCTGGTCCGGTTGACAATATACGGCGGCAACAGCTCTTCGTAGCCGTGTTGGGTCGTATGCAAATCGAGCATGAAGTTCATCAGCGCGCGTTCCAGGCGAGCGCCCAGGCCTTTGTAGAAGACAAAGCGGCTGCCGGTTACCTTCGCCGCTGTCTCGAAGTCGATGATGCCCAGCTCCTGTCCCAGCTCCCAGTGCGGTTTGGGTTCGAACGAAAAGCTCCTCGGCTCTCCCCAGGTCCAGGCCACCACATTATCGTCTTCCGATGTCCCGACCGGCACACTCTCATGCGGCAGATTGGGCAGGCTCAGCAGGATTTGCTCCAGTTGTTCGTCCAGTTGGCGCAGCCCTTCGTCCAGTACCTTGATGCGGTCGCTAACTTCTTTCATTTCTGCGATCAGATGGTCGGCATTTTCCTTGTTCCGTTTGAGTACGGCTACCTGTTCGGATACGGTATTTCGTTTATTTTTCAAACCTTCGGCTTCCTGAATCAAATGGCGGCGCTTTTCATCTACGTCCGCAAATTGGTCCAAAGCCGAAATATCTTCGCCTCTGTTCGCCAGGCGGCGTCTGACTTCTTCCAAGTCATGGCGCAACACTTTTACATCTAACATCAAAGACCCCTCCAACTTCGCTGATTCTTGGGCAAAGCAAATGAAAAAACACCCGTCCCCTCTGGTAAGGGACGAGTGTTGTACCCGCGTTGCCACCCTTGTTGGCACATGTCGCTATGCACGAAAGACATGTACCCGCTTCGATCCGCCGTAACGGGGCGGGGCCGGGCAAAGTTGACTCCTCTGCCGCTCGGAGATGGATTCTTTTGCAGACCGGATCGGTTTTCACCAGCCACCGACTCTCTGAACCAAGCGCTTGCAAAATACTAGTCTCCTCATCGCGTTCCCTGTTTTGCTATCTTCTAGTGTTAACTGTACTACAGTTTCTATACCTGTGTAAAGAAGGCGAAAAAAACCGGCACCCAGACGGGCACCGGCCGTTGACACAGTTGCTTTACCACCGTTGCGAAAACCGATCTATCCGCGGTATTCCTTCACCATCTCGACGAAGTACCGGTGCATCCGCGCATCTTCCGTCAGCTCCGGATGGAAGGCTGCGGCCAGATAATGTCCTTCGCGGGCGGCTACGATCTTCTCTTCGTACTTGGCCAGCACCTGGGCATTCTCGCCCACTTCCATGATGTACGGCGCACGGATGAATACTGCTGGGTAATCGGCCGCGACTCCCGCAACAGGAAGCTCCACTTCAAAGCTGTCCTTTTGCCGGCCAAATGCATTGCGCTCCACCTTGATATCCATCAAGCCGAGGTGGGTGTCTTCCTGGCCGTTAATGCGATTGGCCAGCAGAATCGCTCCGGCACATGTGCCGAAAATCGGTTTCTTCGCTTGTCCAAACTGGCGAAGAGCCTCCATAAACCCGTAATTATGCATGAGCTTGCTCATGGTCGTGCTTTCCCCGCCGGGAAGGACCAATCCGTCCAGATCTTCAAGCTCTTCTACTTTTTTTACTGCGATGGCTGTCGCGCCGGCTTCCTCCAGCATGCGGACATGCTCGGCGACAGCTCCCTGCAAGGAAAGAACGCCAATTTTCATCTTCGGTCACCTTACCAGCCGCGCTCTTGCATGCGGTCTGCTTCACGCAGCTTGGAGATTTCCAGACCCGGCATCGCCGTACCCAGTCCTTTGGATACGCGGGCGATCAGTTCGTAGTCGGTGTAGTGGGTGGTCGCTTCCACGATCGCACGGGCAAATTTCTCCGGGTTCTCCGATTTGAAGATGCCGGATCCGACGAATACGCCGTCCGCGCCCAGCTGCATCATCAGCGCAGCGTCCGATGGAGTCGCTACCCCGCCTGCTGCAAAGTTTACCACTGGCAGCTTGCCGTTTTTATGGACGTACTCCAGGAGATCGTAAGGAGCGCCGAGGTTTTTCGCTTCCGCCATCAGTTCGTCGTAAGACATACTTTGCACCTTGCGGATTTGGGACTGCATGGTCCGCATATGGCGAACCGCTTCTACGATGTTGCCTGTGCCCGGCTCCCCTTTGGTACGGATCATCGACGCGCCTTCGCCAATACGGCGGAGCGCTTCGCCCAGGTCGCGGGCACCGCATACGAACGGCACTGTGAATTCTTTTTTATTGATATGGTACATATCGTCAGCTGGAGTAAGGACTTCACTCTCATCGAGATAGTCTACGCCCATCGATTCCAGAACACGCGCCTCGACAAAGTGGCCAATCCGCGCTTTTGCCATTACCGGGATGGAGACAGCATTCATTACTTCCTCGACGATTCCGAGGTCAGCCATCCGGGCTACGCCGCCTGCTGCACGAATATCGGACGGTACGCGCTCCAGCGCCATTACCGCTACTGCCCCTGCTGCTTCGGCAATTTTCGCCTGTTCCGCATTGACAACGTCCATGATAACGCCGCCTTTTTGCATTTCCGCCATGCCACGCTTCACGCGGGAAGTTCCTACTTGTACCATTTTTTTGCCCCCTACCCTTTTGTTCGTTACATCCAGTACATTTCACTGAGATGATCGTCTCAATATTCACATTGTAATCCATGTTTCATTTGGGGTACAACCACTTTTATTTTCCCGTGATGTTGCTAAAAATATTGCTGAAGAATTGGATGAAGCTGCGGAACAATAAACGGATCCAGCTGGCTTCCTCCACTTCCTGCCCAGCGACGAGATTGACGCCCGCTTTTGCCATATCCTCCGGCTGCAGAAAGTCTCCCTCTTTCGTCCCTTCTTCTTGGAGTGTGACCTTCCCGATGACCTGGTCTTTTTGCAGCGGTGCGCTCAGCTCCTGGAAGGTGACTGTCGGCGTAAATTTGGTTTCGGCCCCGATTTTGCTCAGCGTCGTTACGACGTCTGCCGTCACGGCTGGAACGGTCAGCTCGACCCCGTTTTTCACCGGCGCTGTTTCAAAGCCTTGGACCGGAACGCCTTTGTCCATCTGCTTGGTCAGCTTGTAGTTGCTGAAGCCATAGTCGAACAATTTCTTGGTTTCCTGAAAGCGTTTCGTTTCGCTGCCGGTTCCCATCACGACGCTGATCAATCGCATGTTGTCTTTGATGGCCGTACCGGTAAAGCAGTATTTAGCCGCATCGGTAAACCCGGTTTTCAGGCCGTCAACGCCCTCGTAGAAATTGTTCAAGCCGGGCAGCATCCAGTTGTAGTTGGCCTTTTTGATCTCGTTCGGCGTACCGGGTCGGAACGTCATGCGAGGAATTTTCGAGACTTCCAGCGCTTCCGGGAAATCGCGGATCAACGCTCTGGCCAGGATCGCCGAATCCCGTGCGGACATCAGGTTTTCCTTCTGGTCGGTCTGAATGGAGTACGGACCGAGAATATCGGCAGGCAAACCGGTTGAGGTCACGTATTTCGTGTTTTTCATGCCCAGCTCTTGCGCCTTCTTATTCATCATGTCCACAAAGTTGGCTTCGCTGCCTGCAATTTTTTCCGCGAGCAGCACCGTTGCATCGTTTGCGGACAGGACGGCCATCGCCTTATACAGTTCTCTTACGGTATGGGATTCTCCCAGGTTGAGGTAAACACCCGAGGAATTAGGCATTTTCGCAATATAAAAAGCATAATCGCTTACCTGAACTTTATCATCCCAGCTAATTTTCTTTTGCTTGACCGCTTCATTGATCAGATACTCGGTCATGATTTTGCTCATGCTGGCCGGCGGCAGCGGCTGGTCCGGATTGAGGCTGTACAGGACCTTTCCTGTCGTCACCTCTACCAGAATGGCTGAACTGGCGGCGAGCTGCAAATCAGCCTGTGGGGCCGCCCCGGCGTTTGAGGCCGCCGAGCCCCAAGCCGTCATAAAAACAGCGACAGAAAGGAATAGACCTGTCAATCGCTTTGTCCATGTTCTTCGTTTCATCAGAATGTCTCACCCTCCCGCTTCTGTCGGTTTGTCCATGAATGGCACGAACACACAGTTGTAAGTGTACCATAGAAAGCAACCCGACTTGAAGCTTGTTTCCACGAGTTCCCTGCCGGATAAGGCTAGAGAAAAACCCCTTTCTGCTGGAGAAAGAGGTTTTTGATTCGATAGTCCTAGGAAATGGTGTAGTTTGGTGCTTCTTTTGTGATTTGTACATCGTGCGGATGGCTCTCCCGCAGACCGGCACCGGTAATGCGAATGAACTGGGAGTTTTCGATCAATTCTTGGATGGTTTTCGTGCCGCAGTAGCCCATTCCGGCGCGAAGTCCGCCAATCAGCTGATAAACGACTTCAGAGAGCGAGCCTTTGTACGGGACGCGTCCCTCAATTCCCTCGGGAACGAGCTTTTGTTCGTTCTCCTGGAAGTAGCGATCCTTGCTCCCCGCTTTCATCGCGCCGATGGAGCCCATTCCGCGGTATACCTTGAAGCGGCGGCCTTGGAAAATTTCAAATTCGCCCGGACTTTCTTCGGTCCCGGCAAACAGGCTGCCGATCATGATGGCCGAAGCGCCCGCACCAATCGCTTTTGGCAAATCACCCGAGTATTTCACTCCGCCATCGGCAATAATTGGAATATTGTACTCGCGCGCTACTTTGGCACAGTCGTAGATGGCTGTGATTTGGGGTACACCGATACCGGCGACGACACGGGTCGTACAGATCGAGCCAGGCCCAATGCCCACTTTGACGACGGACGCGCCTGCTTCGATCAGATCGCGGGTAGCTTCCCCTGTGGCGACGTTGCCCGCGACGATGGTCAGATCCGGATAGGCCTTGCGCAGTTCTCTGACGGTGTTGCTCACATTGATATGGTGGCCGTGCGCCGTATCTACGACCAGTACGTCTACCCCGGCTTTCACCAGCGCTTCCGCACGGGCATAGGTATCGGCTGCTACACCGACAGCCGCTCCGCACAGAAGGCGGCCATGTTCGTCCTTGGCTGCATTCGGGTATTGGATCGCCTTTTCAATATCTTTGATGGTGATCAGGCCTTTCAGCACATTATGCTCGTCCACCAAAGGAAGCTTTTCAATCTTGTATTTTTGCAGGGTGGCTTCCGCCTGCTGCAAGGTAGTGCCCACTGGGGCTGTCACCAGGTTTTCCTTTGTCATCACGTCTTTGATCAGAATCGAAAAGTCGTGAACAAAACGCAGGTCGCGGTTGGTCAATATCCCAACCAGGTGATTTTGGCTGTCCACGATCGGTACACCCGAGATGCGGTATTTGCCCATCAAGGCATCCGCGTCTGCGACCGTGTGCTCTGGACTGAGGGAAAACGGGTTGGTGATAACACCACTTTCAGAGCGTTTTACCCGGTCAACCTCGCTCGCTTGTTGCTCAATGGTCATGTTCTTGTGAATGATCCCGATTCCACCTTGTCTGGCCATGGCAATCGCAAGGGCAGACTCTGTCACCGTATCCATCCCTGCACTCAGCAGCGGAATATTCAACGTGACCTTATCGCTCAATTTTGTAGAGGTATCGACATCACGAGGTAAAATTTCTGATTTTCCCGGAATGAGGAGAACGTCATCAAACGTTAAGCCCTCTTTCACGAATTTGTCTTCCCGCACAGTAATGAGCTCCTTTCGCCAAAATGTTTTATGCAAGTGTAACAAACCGCTTAATTTACTGTCAAGGTAACCTTTTAATGTTCGGTTATCTAGTTGATTATCCAGATAAATCACAAAAAAGGACAAGAAAGCGCTCTCATACACGAATGTTAGAAAGGTGATGAAGATGGAAGCATGGTCCTTCCTGCGTCTGCTGGAAACAGAGCCGGCAGCCCGCTCATTTTTATCCGACTATTACCGACAGCAAGGAGTGGAAGTTGCGGAACGTCTGGCGTTTCAGCAAAGCTCGCGCTTCCTCTTTACCTGGAGACAGGC
>NZ_CP066308.1:0-17500 GCF_016406105.1 Brevibacillus composti | reverse complement strand
AAACTCCAACTCTCTTTCGTACAGAGTCGTCCCTTTGGGAAAGAGCAAGCCTCCCAACATCGTATGAACGTCTTCCGCCAACGTCGCTCCGCCAATCGTTCTTTTTACCTCTATGATGGGCAAGGTTCTTACCCTCCGAATCTTCATTCTTACTGATATAGTACTCTTTTCCCAATTTGTTGACAACTTCAAACCTGCAAACAGGAAAAAAGGCGCGCATGAATAAAGAAGGACCGCCACAACGGGCAGTCCTTCTCATTCGCGCTTTATTCGTTTTCCTCTTCTGGTTCGTTCCCTTCATCTGCCGGAGCGGTGTTTTCATCCGCATCCGCTCCCGGGACCTTTGCTTCCGTATCCGGGTGCTCCGATGACTCGGAATCGTCCGGGCCTTCCTCTTGATGATCATCCTCGTCACTTGGCGGAACCTTGGCTACCGAACCCACTTGTTCATTTTCCGCCAGGCGGATCAGCTTGACCCCTTGCGTGTAGCGGCCCATGACAGAGATGCCTTTCATCTCCGTCCGGATAATAATTCCGGAGGTCGTGATAATCATCAGGTCTTCCTCCGGCTCCACGACCTTCAATCCGACGACGTGTCCGCTGCGCTCCGTCACATTGTGCGTCTTGATGCCTTTGCCCCCGCGGGATTGCAGCCGGTACTCCTCGACAGGCGTACGTTTGCCGTAGCCGTTGGCCGTCACGATGAGGACTTCTGCCCCCGGCTTAATGACATCCATATCGATGACATCATCATCTTCGTCCAGCGAGATCCCTTTTACCCCGGTCGCGCTCCGCCCCATCGTCCGTACATCGCTTTCTTTGAACCGGACAGACATGCCGTTGCGGGTACCCATGATGATCTCCTGGTGGCCATCCGTCAAACGTACCGCGATCAACTCATCGTCCTCGCGCAGATTAACCGCAAACAGTCCGCCTCTTCGAATGTTGGCATAGGCGGCCAGTTCCGTCTTCTTAATAATCCCCTTTTTCGTCGCAAAGAACAGGTATCTGTCTTCACTGAACTCTTTTACCGGGATAACTGCACTGACCCGCTCCCCTTTTTCAATCTGGATCAGGTTAATGATCGGCGTCCCCTTGGCTGTCCGGCTGAGATCCGGGATCTCGTAGCCTTTCAGACGATACACCTTGCCCTTGCTGGTGAAGAACATGATGTGATCATGCGAGTTCGTGATATAGAGATGTTCGACGAAATCGTCATCCTTGGTGCCGATTCCCTGAATGCCGCGGCCGCCCCGCTTCTGGGAGCGATAGGTGGCGACCGGCAGACGCTTGATGTAGCCATCGTGCGTCAGCGTAATCACGACGTCTTCCTCCGGTATGAGGTCGGCATCCTCGATGCTCTCCTCGTCAAAGGTAATCACCGTGCGGCGATCGTCGCCAAATCTTTCTTTGATTTCCTCGAGCTCTTCGCGGATGATCGCGTAAATTTTGCCCTCATCGGCCAAAATTGCGCGCAGCTCCGCGATTTTTACCATAAGCTCTTGGTACTCGTTTTCGATTTTTTCCCGTTCCAGACCGGTCAAGCGCTGCAGGCGCATGTCGAGAATCGCCTGTGCCTGCTCATAACTTAGACCGTACCGGGTCATCAGGCCGTCGCGCGCTTCCTCTGTGGTCTGCGAGGAGCGGATCAAGCTGATGATCTCGTCGATGTGATCAAGCGCAATGCGCAGCCCCTCTAAGATATGAGCGCGTGCTTCCGCCTGTTTCAGATCGTATTCGGTACGTCTGCGAATGATTTCCCGCTGATGTTGGAGATAGTAGTACAACATATCCCGCAAATTCAGGACACGGGGACGATTGTCTACCAGCGCCAGCATATTGACCCCGAACGTGCTTTGCATCTGGGTATGCTTGAACAGATTGTTCAAGACGACTTTGGGAACCACATCGCGGCGCAGCTCGATCACGATCCGCATCCCTTTGCGGTCGGACTCGTCGCGCAGATCGGTGATGCCGTCCAGTTTCTTTTCCCGGACGAGCTCGGCGATCTTCTCGACGAGACGGGCTTTGTTTACCTGGTAAGGCAGTTCGGTGACGATGATGCGCGGCTTTCCTTTTTCTTCTTCGATCAGTGTCTTGGCCCGCATGACAATCGAGCCGCGGCCGGTCTCATAGGCGCGGCGGATTCCGCTGTAGCCCAGAATTTCTCCTGCGGTCGGGAAGTCAGGTCCCTTGATGATCTTCATGATCTCCTGCAGGGTGATATTCGGGTTGTCGATCATCGCGACGACACCATCGATCACTTCCGTCAGGTTATGGGGAGGGATATTGGTCGCCATCCCCACGGCAATCCCGGCAGAACCGTTGACGAGCAGATTGGGAAAGCGGGACGGCAACACGACCGGCTCTTCTTTCCGTCCATCGTAGTTGGGAGCGAAATTGACCGTTTCTTTATCAATATCACGCAAAAGCTCAAGCGCCAGCTTGGACAGGCGAGATTCGGTATAACGCATCGCTGCCGCCGGGTCTCCGTCCACGGAACCGAAGTTTCCTTGACCTTCGACCAGGAGATAGCGCATGTTGAAGTCTTGGGCCATCCGGACCATGGTTTCGTAAATGGCGCTGTCACCGTGCGGGTGGTAGTTCGCCATTACTTCCCCGACGACGTTGGCCGATTTACGGAATGCCTTGTCCGGGGTCAGCCCCATGTCGTGCATGGCATACAAAATACGCCGATGAACCGGCTTCAGTCCGTCTCGGACATCCGGCAGCGCCCGGCTGACAATGACGCTCATCGCATAGCTAAGGAATGATTCTTTCATCTCATGACTAATGTCAACTTTGGGAAACCGAGCTGTTTCTTCAGCCATAAAGAGTTAAACCTCCAACTGGTTATCGCAATACGTTATTATACCATATTTCCGCGACATCCGTCCAAATTCTCCGTTGAAGGCCGCTGCGCGAGCTTTTTCAGGCAGATTGTCTCTCTTCTTGGTTTTCCCGGCTGTCCCCGCCTCGCGCCAAATAGATGAGATAGCTGAGCAGAAAGAGCGCGATAATCAGAGCCGAGTACCGATACATCAGGGAGAAGCCCGTCACTTTGGCTACGGCCCCGAGCAGCATGGCTCCCAAGCCGATTCCCAGATCGAAGGCGGAAAAGAAAGTCCCGTTCGCGGCCCCGCGCCGGTGCGGCGGCACCCGGTTAATGGTCCACGCCTGCAAGGAGGGCTGAACCGCGCCGAATCCCGCGCCGAACAAAGCGGCCGCTGCTGCCAGACCCGCTGCCGTCGAAATGTAGGACAGCACCAGGAGGCCGACTCCCGCCAGCAATGCGCCGGGGATCAGCACCCAGACATGCCCTTTTCGGTCAAACAATTTCCCGGCAAAAGGGCGCACCGCCATCAGGAAGACGGCATTGAACAGAAAGAACAGCCCTACCTGCCCAATCCCTGCCTCTTTGCCAAAAAGCGTGATGAAACTGACGATCCCTCCGTACGTGATGCCGATATACAGGGCCAACAGAGACGGAAAAAGCGCCTTTTGCTCCACCAGATCGCCCATGAGCGAACCGGATTTGGCTGCGGGGGCGGCTGTCGATTGACCCTGCGTCCGGGGCATCCGAGACTCCGCCTGCTTGCTTGCAGGCTGCGCCTGATCCGGCTCTCTGATTCCTACCAATCTGGTCATCAGCAATGCCGCGATCGTCAGGATGGCAGAAATCGCAAACATCCAGCCGTACCCGATGTCGCTCACCAGCCATAATCCGAACATCGGGCCAAGCGCCATCGCCAGATTGCCGAACATCCCGAAATAGCCCATACCCTCTCCCCGCCGTCTGGCCGGAATCAAGTCAGACGCGATGGTTCCGAAGGCGGTCGTCGCAATCCCCCAGCCTATTCCATGAACAAAGCGCACCAGTAAAACCAATGCGACCGTAGCCATCCAGTAGTACCCGGAAACGGACAGGAAAAAGATAAAGAGGCCTCCCAGGAGAACCGGTTTCCTGCCGATGGAATCCAGCGCTTTTCCGGCGAAGGGACGGATCAGGAGCGCAGATACCGTAAAGATGCTGATGACCAGGCCGACCGCGACCTGATCGCCTCCGCGCTGCGTCACAAACAGCGGCAGAGTCGGGATCAACATCTGGAAGGCGACAAATAAAAGAAAGTTGGCTAACGCCAGGATAATAAAATTTTTCGTCCAAAGGGACTCTGTTTCGGTCATGTTTTACTACGCCTCCCTGAGTTTGACCCGCTGATCCATAACGATGTTACTTCCTATACATTATGTTTTTAAATGTTTTTTAATGTCAACCTTTGGACTCTCTGCGCCTCAGCCCTTCTTTATCTTCTTCAATTGTTTTAGGGTTTCCCGATAGAGCTTTTCTATCTCCTCCTTCTCCGCCGGCTCCAGCTTGAGCGAAGACAGGCGGCCGAGCAAATCGGAAAGCCTTGTCTCCAACACCAGCCGCTCCTCCTCCCGCATCGGTTTCGGCTTCTCATTTCGGTCCAGATATTCTTGACAGGTGCCGGAAAAGAGAACCGGCTTCTGCACATCGAGACAAAGCACGGCATCTGCCAGACGGTGAATCAACTTGCGGTCATGGCGCGCTTCGAGTAATAACATCCAGGAATTCCTCCTTTTTTCATCGGGCGATTGTTTCATGCCTTGCGGAAAGCAGGCGCTTTCCCCACTTGGGCAGAAGCCGGACAAGCGAAAAAAAGAGACGCCGAACAATCGACGTCTCTCTCCTAGAAAGCGAAAGCCGTCAGTACGCCCGCCTTTTCCCAAAAAGGAAAAAGCGCCCGTAAAACGGCGCTCCCGTATACATCCAGTATTCCAAACGCTTCCGATCTGCCGAGCTCTCTTTGTCCGTCAGCCCCTCATACCTGTCAGTACAAGCACGGACATCCATCAGCCTTTTTCTTGGAATACTAAAAAAGGCACCGGCATATCGGTACCTTTCCCTCGCGTTTGTATGCCTGAAAGTGATCATGGCAAATGATGATGGTTTTAGAGCACCCGATATGTTTTCGTTACTATGCAATTTGATGGGTTCGTAACGAAAACGAATTTCAATGGATTGCCCTCCGGTTCTGACCACAGTGTTATTTCCAGTATAACTGACAGAAACCCCCAACACAAGGAATTGCTTTACAAAAATCAGCGGCCCCTGCACATGCTGTCGTCCCTTCCTGTGGGTGTGGAGAGGAGATCTTGACGGGAAACAGTCCCGCCCACTATATTATGGAAATAGCCAAATAGTTATAAGGTTATAAAGGAGGGCCGGTGTAATGGAGGAAAACATGGACATCGACCAGATCGCACAGGTTTTGAAGGCGTTGGCTGACCCGACTCGCCTGAAAATGATGGCCTTGCTGCGCTCAAGAAGCTGCTGCGTCTGTGAGCTTGTTCCTTTTTTTGGCATATCCCAACCGGCGATATCCAAACATATGAGCCGCTTGAAGCAGGCCAACCTGGTCCGCGAATCGCGAAGAGGGCAATGGGTTTTCTACGCCGCCCATCATGAGCGGCTGGAACAAATCGCTCACCTGCTGGGGAACCTGCCTGATTGCTCGCATGAATTTGACAAACGAAAAGAGCAGGGATTCTTCGTCACCTGCGAATAGGAAGAGAGTGGAGAGACCTTATGTTTGCCATCTGGAGCGCTATTTTGATCTTCGCCTTGACAGTAACCTTCGTCATCTGGCAGCCCAAAGGCCTCGGCATCGGCTGGTCTGCCGCCGGCGGCGCCATTTTGGCCTTGCTGTTTGGCGTTGTCAGCTTTGCCGATGTCGCGGCGGTCACCGGGATCGTCTGGAATGCTACGCTTGCGTTTGTCGCCATTATTTTCATCTCGCTCTTGCTGGACGAGATCGGTTTTTTTGAATGGTCCGCGCTTCATATGACCCGGCTGGCCAAGGGAAACGGCCGCCTGATGTTCGTCTATGTCATCCTCTTGGGTGCGCTGGTTGCCGCCTTTTTTGCCAATGACGGCGCCGCGCTGATCCTGACGCCCATCGTCCTGGCCCAAGTGCGGGCCCTCCGCTTTCCCGACAAGCTGGTCCTGCCCTTTATCATGGCCAGCGGCTTTATCGCCGACACGACCTCCCTGCCGCTGATCGTCAGCAATCTGGTCAACATCGTGTCTGCCGACTATTTTCAGATCGGATTTCTTCAGTACGCCGCACGCATGGCGCTCCCCAACCTCTTTTCCCTGGGAGCGAGTCTGGCGGTCCTGTACCTGTACTATCGCAAAGACATCCCGGCGGCCTATGACGGGTCCGAGCTGAAGCAGCCGCGCGAAGCGTTGAAAGACGAGCGGTTGTTCCGATTCTCTTGGGTCATTTTGGCACTTCTTTTGATCGGCTACCTGATGAACGAATGGGTCTCGATTCCCGTATCCGTCACCGCTGGCATCGCCGCCATCCTCTTTCTTCTGGCGGCCAGGAGAAGCCCGGCTGTGGAGACCAAGCGCGTCGTCCGGGAAGCGCCTTGGTCCGTCGTCGTCTTTTCGATCGGGATGTACGTCGTGGTCTATGGCCTGCGCAATGTGGGGATGACCGACCTGCTCGGCGAGGCCATCCAAGTGTTTGCCGAGCAGGGACTTTTCGCGGCTACGATGGGGATGGGCTTTCTGTCGGCAATCCTCTCCTCTGTGATGAACAATCTGCCGACGGTGATGATCGACGCCCTGGCGATTCAAGGGACCGAAACAACCGGACTGGTGCGGGAAGCATTGATCTACGCCAATGTCATCGGTGCCGACCTGGGTCCAAAAATAACGCCGATCGGCTCGCTGGCCACCCTCCTGTGGCTGCACGTCCTGTATCGGAAAGGCGTGACCATCACCTGGGGCCAATACTTTCGGACAGGGATTGTGCTGACGGTGCCCACTTTGTTTTTGACCTTGCTGGGGCTTTACCTGTCTCTGCTGCTGATTGGCTAGTGTAAAGCTGAGGCAGTCGCAATCGTCCCCGGCTGTGATCGGACTTCAATTGGATGTGAAGGGAGATATCGCCATGGAGAAAAAACCGTTGATTTACTTTCTGTGCACAGGCAACTCCTGCCGGAGCCAGATAGCCGAAGGATTCATGAGAGCGCTCGGAGGGGACCGCTACGAAGTCAAAAGCGCAGGTCTGCAGGCGCATGGATTGAATCCGCGCGCCGTACAGGTGATGAGGGAGGCTGGCGTAGATATCCAGACCCAGACTTCTGATGTGATCGATGCCGATACGCTCGGCCGCGCCGACTTCGTGATCACCCTTTGCGGCCATGCCGATGAGCATTGCCCTGCGATCACCGGCGAACATGCCATTCGCTGGCATTGGGGATTTGATGATCCGGCACAGGCGACTGGTACGGAAGAAGAGGTCATGGCCCGTTTTCGCACCGTGCGCGATGCCATTAAAGCGAGGATCGTAACATTCTTACGCGAGGGAGAGTGAAGATTCCTCCAAGACTTTGATGTGATAAGACTTCACAAACGTCTGGACATTCCTTTTTCCCTTTATCGTCACTTTCAAGGGATAGGCGTGTGCGGCTCGGTCACTCATGAACCAGGTTCTTCCTATTGCAACTAGAATGAACAAGCCATCCTCTCCACCCAGCGGAGCGAACTGGGAGGTAGGCTCTCGCCAAACCGGAAGCTGGAGGACAGTCTGCATTTTCTCGATCGTATCCATCACATCATCTACCGGCATACCGATTTCACTTACACAAAGAATATCCTGGGAGGTAAATGCCCCTTCCCTCCGATTGGCTAGATTATGCCTGGAGATAAATTCCACAATATTCCCCGCAGGATCGAGGAAATAAATAGAGTGAGCATTCCAGTGAGGAAAGAAGACAAGGGTATCTCCTTCTTCCTCCAACAGCTTTACCCGTCCATCCAGCCACTCTATGGCTTCCTCGATCTTGTTCTCCGGGATGTTAAAGGCGAAATGATAAAAGGGGTTCCCTTCCCCGCGGACAAAACACAGCTTCGTGGCTCCTGCTTGTACTGCAAATGAATTCTCCTCTTCTTCCAGCAAAGCCAATCCCAGCGTACCGTGATAAAAGTCTTTCACTTCAGCCAGTTGGGCTGTTTCTAAACACACTTCTATCATTTCCATGTTGACTCTCCCCTTCCGCGTTTACGCCGTTTGATGAGCGAGGAGGGCGCGTTGCAATTCTTCGGTCATTTGCCGGATCCTCTCCTGCATCGCCGGATCACTCAGTCCCATTTTTCCGTCAAAATGGTCAGGGTCTACGACAATTTGATCGGGCAAGGTATTCGCATACAAACCTCGCAATACCGTCCGCAAGTTATTCAACGCATTTATCCCGCCCTTCCCGCCGCCGCTAGCCGCTCCGATGATGGCCGGCTTCCCGCGGAAGTAAGCCCCTCCAAGAAAATCCAGTGCATTCTTCAGTGAACCGCTCATCCCATTGTGATATTCCGGAGTGCAAATCACAAAGCCGTCAGCCTTTTGGGCGAGAGACATCAGCTTTTGTACACCCGGCTGTTCCAACTGTTCCTTACTGCCTGTAAAGAGCGGAAGCAGATTCACCCCTACATCAAAAATACGGATAGAGATCCCTTTTTCCCGCAGTTCCCTCTCAAATACTTCCGTTAAACCACGTGTCCTGGATCCGGCTCTGGCGCCACCGTTTATCAGCAAAATGTTCATGTCCCTGTCTCCAATCTGTTCTTCGTTACCCTTATTGTAGACGGGAGAGTCATTCCTTTCTTCGGCTGACAGATGTAAATTTTATACGCAAATAGCCTGTCTTCATCACCATGCTTGTCTTACGACTTTGGTCTTAGTCTCAGCTGTCATTCAGACCGTGCTTGACGGCATAGAGGGCAGCTTGTGTCCGATCTGCCACATCCAGCTTTCTTAGAATGCTGCTGACATGCGTCTTGACGGTTTTCTCAGCGATGGACAAGACCTGAGAGATTTCTTTGTTGTTCATCCCCTGCGCGATTAGCGCGAGCACCTCCCGCTCCCGCTTGGTGATCGACTCGGGCCCATGATACGTGCCAGATCCCAGCGGGCTTGGGGCAAAGCTCTGTTTGCCCTCAGCGTAGGGATGGCGTAAGGCAGGGGGAAGGCTGGACATCAGTTTGAGCGTCACCTCGGGGTGCAGCTGGATGTTTCCGCTGTGGGCCCCTCGAATCGCCTCGACGATCTGGTCCGGTTTCATATCTTTGAGCAAATAGCCGGCCGCTCCCGCTCGAAGGGCAGTAAGGGCGTAATCCTGTTCGGAATAGCTGGTCAAAACTAGCACCTTCACATCGGGAAAATGTTCTTTGAGGTAAGCTGTTGCTTCAATCCCATTCATGACGGGCATGACGAGGTCCATCAGCACCACATCGGGACGGAGCTGCTCCACCTGACGGATTGCCTCCCGTCCATCCTGCGCTTCACCGACGATCTCGAAATCTTTCTGGGTGCATAGAAAAAATTGCAGTCCTCTTCGTACCACCGTATGGTCGTCAACCAGAAGGAGCTTGATTGTCATCCGGTATTCCTCTCTTCCGCGCATACTTTTTATCGATCACAAGTGAAATAAGACGGAGATGTTCGTTCCCTTTCCCGGTTGGCTGTCGATTTTGAAAAGCCCCCCTGCGCTTTCTGCCCGTTCGCGCATGCTCAGCATCCCCAGCGAATCCGGTTTTGCCTCTCCCCATGAAAAACCTGCACCCTCATCGCAAATCTCCAGCAAAGCCTGCCGCTCCGTCACTTTTAGACAGATTCGTGCATTCTTGACGCCTGCATGCTTACTGACGTTGTTTAAGGCTTCTTGGCCGATCCGGAACAGCGTTTCTTCCATGTAGCGCGGCAGCTGGCTAACGCCTTCCAGTTTCTCCTGAACCGCCAGGCCCAACTTCTCGCCATACTGCTGCAATGCCGTCAACAACCCCTGCTCCAAACCTTCGGGACGAAGCTGCCAGATCAGGGAGCGCATCTCTTTTAGCGAATCTTCCGTCAGCTTTTGCATCTCCCGCAAGGACTGGACGGCCATCGGGTCGGTCTTATCTAGCAACGCTTCCATGCCGCGGGCCATCAAGGTGAGAGAAAACAGATTTTGACAGACAGAGTCGTGCAAGTCACGTGCCAGCCGGTTCCGCTCTTCCAGTTTGGTCAGTTCCCGCCGCTGCTGGTACAGACGGGCATTTTCCATCGTGATAGAGACGTGATCCGCCAATGACTGCAAGATCTCCTGATCCTTTTCATCGAAATCGGCGGCCCGGGCACTCGTTAAAAACAATGCGCCGGTCACTTCCATACGCGATCGGATAGGCACGGCAATCGCCTGACGAAACCTGGGTATTCCTTGGTCGTGAAGGGTCCCGCACTCTCCTGCAGATGCCTTCACCATTTGCCCTGTCCGAATCGCTTCTCCGATCGGTTCGATGGCTGTCGGCGAAAATGTACGCCACTTGGTCGCGACCTGTTCATCCCGGTATACTGCGCGCAATGAGAGCTGATCTTGTTCCGGAATAAAAAAGGACACCGATGTCCATGGAAAACGGCGACCAATTGCCTCGACCACCTCGGCAGGGACCTTGTGCAAATCGGTGACAATTCCTAACTCTCTGCCAATCTCGCCCAGCTTTACATAGCGTTCTGCCCTGTTTTGCTCCGCATGATACAGGCTCGTCCGCTTTAAAGCCGTTCCGATCTGATAACCGACAGACTCCAGCAAGGCCAGTTCCTCTTCAGAAAAATGAGTTTTCCCCGGCGTCGCCACATTCAAGAGCCCGAACCACTCCTCCCCCGCCTTCAAGGGTACCGTCGCATGATGGTAGATGCCTTCGGTGTCGCCCCATTTGTATTCCATCGCATCCTCAATCCGCTTGCAGTTGATAATGTTGACAGCATGATGAAGCCTTCGGTCCCAAAATTTGTTCACACACCAGCAGCTTCCTTCACACATCGGTGTTTTCTCTCCCCAGGACAAGGCAGGAGGCAGCTGTGCGTCGGCCACGCATTGATAGGTTTGCTCCGCTTCATCCATCAGAAAGATCCACCCGGTTCTCAGCCCGGTAACCTCCAATAGTTTGGGCAAAACGGTATGCAGCATATCGTACATATCATTGGACACATTAAGCGTTCCGGCAATTTCTTTTAAAGCGACTAGTTCTTCAGCGTGCGTGCGAGACATCGCCTTTCCTCCCATCGATCAAAACGCTTGGCTTATGGAAAAAGCTTGCCCTGCAGAGGACAAGCTTTCCCGGTTTGCTATTAAATATCCAAATCCCGCACATGCTCGGAATGCTGCTCGATAAACTCGCGGCGCGGCTCCACTTCGTCGCCCATCAAGGTTTCGAAGACCATATCCGCTTCCATCGCATCCTCCAGGCTGACCTGCAAGAGTGTGCGCTGCTCGGGATCCATCGTCGTCTCCCAGAGCTGATCGGGGTTCATCTCCCCCAGACCTTTGTAGCGCTGAATGCCCGGCTTCGGCGTCGGCTTCAGCGTCGCGAGAATCTCGTCTCTTTGTCGATCCGTATAGGCGTAATGAAGCGATTTGCCCTGCTTGATCACGTACAGCGGCGGCTGCGCGATGTAGACATAGCCTGCCTCAATCAGCGGACGCATGTAGCGGTACAAGAACGTCAAGAGCAGCGTGCGGATGTGGGAACCGTCCACGTCCGCGTCCGTCATGATGACGATTTTGTGATAGCGCGCTTTGCTGATGTCGAAATCCTCGCCAATTCCGGTGCCGAGCGCTGTGATGATCGCCCGGATCTCCGCGTTGGCCAAGGTTTTGTCCAAGCGGGCCTTCTCGACGTTCAAGACTTTTCCCCGCAGCGGCAGGATCGCCTGAAAATGACGGTCCCGTCCCGATTTTGCAGAACCGCCGGCAGAGTCCCCCTCTACGATGAACAGCTCTGATTCAGAGGCGTCCTTGGACGAACAGTCTGCCAGTTTTCCCGGTAGCGCACTCACTTCCAGCGCATTTTTGCGGCGTGTCAGTTCACGGGCTTTGCGGGCTGCTTCCCGCGCGCGGGCGGCCATCAAAGCCTTTTCGACGATTTTTTTGGCGACCCCTGGATTTTCCTCCATAAAGGTCGTAAAACGCTCGCCGAATACGGACTCCGTGATGCTGCGCGCTTCCGAATTGCCCAGCTTGGTCTTGGTCTGTCCTTCGAACTGCGGCTCCGGAATTTTCACCGAGATAATGGCGGTCATGCCTTCCCGCACATCGTCCCCGGACAGGTTGGCGTCTTTTTCTTTCAGAAAATTGAACTTGCGGCTGTAGTCGTTGATGACGCGCGTCAACGCCGTCTTGAAGCCGGACTCATGCGTGCCGCCTTCGTGGGTGTTGATATTGTTGGCAAAGGAGTAGATGTTGCTGACGTAGCTGTCGTTGTACTGAATCGCGACCTCCACATGCAAGCCTTCTTTTTCCCCTTCGCAGTAGATGACTTCCTCGTGCAGCGCTTCCCTGTTTTTGTTCAGGTACTCCACGAACTGAATAATCCCGCCTTCGTAGTGGAAGGTTTCTTCCTTCTCCCGCTCCGGCCGCTCATCCTTCAACGTAATTTTCAGACCTTTGTTGAGGAAAGCCAGTTCGCGAATCCGCTTTTGCAGAATCTCATACTCGTATTCTGTCGTCTCGGTAAAGATCGTCGGGTCCGGCTTGAACGTCACCTTGGTCCCGGTCTCTTCCGTCTCGCCGATTACGGCCAGATCCGCTTCCGGCACCCCTACGTTAAAACGCATGAAATAGATTTTGCCGTTCTGTTTGACTTCTACTTCCATCCACTCGGAGAGGGCGTTTACGACCGAGCTGCCCACACCGTGGAGACCGCCGGACACCTTGTACCCGCCGCCGCCGAATTTTCCGCCGGCGTGAAGCACAGTCAAGACGGTCTCCACCGTCGATTTTCCGGTTTTCTCGTGTATTCCCGTGGGAATGCCGCGCCCGTTGTCCGTTACCGAGATGGAGTTGTCCGGATGAATGACCACGTGAATGGTATCGCAATAACCGGCCAGCGCCTCATCGATAGAGTTGTCCACAATCTCCCAAACCAGATGGTGCAATCCGCGGCTGCTGGTAGAGCCGATATACATCCCCGGGCGCTTGCGGACGGCTTCGAGGCCTTCCAACACCTGAATCTGACTCGCATCATAGTTTGTATTATCTTTCGTCGTCACTTGATCCACTACTAGTCAACTCCTCCACTTCAGCTTGTACAAAGGAAACCTGATCCAAGCTGTCCACGAACTGAGCGCGTCGCTTCAGCGTCAGGGAAGAAATAGGCGAACAAAAAATGGCATCCTTGGTGATGACGTATGATTTCGTCTCCTCCTGGTCATGATCCACGACCATCTTGCGCTTTTCATGCAAAAACGCCTTGTTGATCTTCGACGATTTCATCGTTTGATGGTCCAAAATGGAAATGACATCCTTCGTGCTGACCACAGTATCTCCACCAATGTGTATAAACATGCCTTTTCCCCTACCTTTCCCCGGAGATTTCCCCTTCCCGTACGTAATAACGAGAGGCTTGCTGGAGAACCTGATGTTTTAAGCCTTCCACACCCGTGGTGCTTACAAACGTCTGAACCCGATCCTGTATGGTTTCCAACAGCAAGGTTTGCCGATGTTCATCCAATTCAGAGAGCACGTCATCCAACAGGAGGACCGGATACTCTCCCACTTCTTCTTTGATCAATTCGATTTCTGCCAGTTTGATTGACAGCGCGCTGGTCCGCTGCTGTCCCTGGGAGCCGTAGGTCTGTACATCCATATCGTTTACGCGCAGGGAAAAATCGTCCCGATGCGGGCCGATGAGCGTGCTTCCCCGGGCCACTTCGCGGTCAAAGATATCCTCGTAGGCAGCCAGAAGCGCATCCACCGCTTGCTCTGGCGTCTGCTCCTCCGTCACCGGCGAAGAATTTTCATAGTGAAGCGAGAGCACTTCCCTGTGATCCGTGATGCCGCTGTGAATCTCTTTTGCCCAGACTTCCAGTTTGCGCAGAAACTCAAAACGCTTCCGTAACAATTTTACCGCTAATTCCGCCAATTGGGTATTCCAAATCCCCAGCATCTCCCGCGACTGGCTTTTTTTCATCGCCAGGTCTTTGAGGAGCGTATTGCGCTGGGCCAACACCTTGTTGTAATTGCTCAAATAGTACAGATACGTCGGCGACACCTGACCGATCTCCATGTCGATGAATCGGCGTCTTTGGGCAGGCGCTCCCTTGACGATCGCCAGATCCTCAGGAGCAAACATGACCACGTTCAGGGCTCCGACGTATGCGCTCAGCTTTTGCTGCTCCATCCCATTAATTTTGGCCCTCTTTCCCTTTCCCGTCAACTGCAGTTCCAAGCGAACCGATCCGTAGCGACGTTCAACATCGCTACGGATCGTGGCAAAGTCTGCTCCCCACCCGATCAATTCCTTGTCTCTCGGCGTGCGATGAGACTTGGCCAGCGCGAGGACATAAATTGATTCCAGCACATTGGTTTTGCCTTGGGCATTGTTGCCGATAAAGAGTTGGATGGGACTGTCAAACGAGAGAGAAAGGCTGTTGTAATTGCGATAATGGGCAAGCGACAGGTTCTTGATAAACAAGAAGTACGCCCTCCTCTCAGCGGCGGGTCACTTTGTAGCTGCCGTGTCCTTCCACGGTGATTTCATCACCGGGATAGAGCTTGCGGCCGCGACGATTGTCGACCTCGCCGTTTACCCGGATCGGGACCTCGGCGAGAAACGCTTTGGCCATTCCCCCGGTATCAATGAGATCGGCCAGCTTGAGAAACTGGCCTAGGGCGATGTATTCCGTCTGAATGGAAACCTCACGCATAGATGGGCTCCTTTCTGTATGGTGCGTCTCTTAGTAAGTGCGAACCGGCAGAATCAGGTGCAACGTCCACTCGTGATCGGTCGGACGCAGGACAAACGGACTCATCGGTCCGGTAAAGCATGCTTTGATCTCGCTGCTGTCAATGGAGCGGAGCGCATCGATCATGTACTTGGCGTTAAACGAGATCTTCAGCTCTTCGCCTTGCATCGCTTTCGGCATGACGATCTCCGTCACCTTTCCAATCTCCGGAGCGTTGGAGGTAATCTCGACGCTGCCGTCCGGAAGCGTCACCAGACGTACCACGTTCGATTTTCCTTCCCGGCTCAGCAGGGAGGCGCGTTCAATAGACTGCAGGAATTCCTTGGTGCTGACGGTGATTTCCGTTTTGCTGCTCTGCGGGATGATGCGAGCCGTATCCGGATACGTGCCCTCCAGCAAGCGAGAGTAGAACAAGATATGCTTCGATTTTACCAGGATCTGGTTGTCCGAAACAACGATGTCCACCGGATTTTGATCCTCATCCAATATCTTTACCAATTCATTGCAGCTTTTTCCCGGTACGACCACGTTTGTAAAAGAAAGCTCGTCCGCACATTCGACAGCGGCGGTCCGGCTGGCCAGACGGTGGCTGTCCGTGGAGACGAATTTCAGCTGTCCGCCGTCGAGGGACCACATCAAACCGGTCAGGATGGGCCGCATTTCCGACGTAGACACGGCAAAGACAGTCTGGCGAATCATTGATTTCAGCAAATCGCTGGGCACGCTGAAGATTTTATCTTCTTCCAGTTGCGGCAATTGGGGAAACTCCGCGGCATCCATCCCGTTAATCGTGAATTCTGCCTGGCCGGAACGAATCTGGGTCACCAGTCTGTCATCCACCTGAATGTGGATTTCGCTATTTGGCAGCTTGCGCACGATTTCGCTGAAAATTCGCGAGGTGAGAACGATGCTGCCCGGCTGGTGAACAGTAACTCCCCATTCTCCCGCTTCCTCTTTGGGAATCAATACTTCGATGGATACATCGGAGTCGCTGGCGGTAAGCGTCAGTCCCTCCTCATCAGCCTTCATCTTGATCCCGGTCAAAATCGGAATGGTCGTTCTGCTGGAAACAGCTTTGCTGACATGTGACACGGCATTGGATAGTTTGTCGCGTTGAACGGTAATGTGCATCAACGTGAACCTCCCTTGTTCGATCCATAAGCGACTCGGAATATTTCATCGCGCTTATACATAATCTATTAGGATAAATCTTTTAACAGAAATAGTAATAGGGCCTGTGGGTTTGTGGATATCTCCCTGTAGACCGTAAAAGATAGCCTATACACATGTGGGTAAGTTGTGTATAGGCTTTTCTTGTTATTCACAGGTTAATGGTTTGCTTTTAGTTTTTCAATCAAAGTTTGGATCGTGACCTGCATTTGCGGATCCGTGGCCAGCGCTCGGGAGATTTTCTCGTGAGCGTGAATGACCGTGGTATGGTCTCGTCCGCCGAATTCGTCCCCGATCTTGGGAAGAGAGGCATCCGTCAGCTCGCGGGACAAATACATCGCGATCTGCCTGGGGAATGCCACAGACTTGGTGCGTTTTTTGGCTTTGAAGTCCTCCAGCTTGAGGTTGAACTCTTCGCCGACGGCCCGCTGGATGTCGATGATCGTGATCACGCGCGGACGGGAAGACGGAATGATGTCTTTCAAAGCTTCCGCAGCCAGCTGGGTGTCAATGTCGCGGTTAATCAGGGAGGAGTAGGCAACGACGCGGATCAGGGCGCCTTCCAGCTCGCGGATGTTGCTGTCGATCTGATTGGCGATGTACACCATCACTTCGTTAGGGATATCCAGATTTTCCGCTTTCGCCTTTTTCCGCAGGATGGCAATCCTCGTCTCCAGATCCGGCGGCTGAATATCCGTGATCAATCCCCACTCAAAGCGGGAGCGGAGCCGGTCCTCCAGAGTAGGAATCTCCTTCGGAGGGCGATCCGAGGAAATCACGATTTGTTTGCTCTCTTCATGAAGCGCATTGAAAGTATGGAAAAATTCTTCCTGCGTGCTCTCTTTGCCGGCCAAAAATTGAATGTCGTCGATCAAAAGCACGTCTACACTGCGGTATTTATTGCGAAACTCTACCGTCTTATTGTCACGGATCGAATTGATAAATTCGTTGGTAAACTTCTCAGACGACAAATAAACGACTTTCGCCTGAGGATTGTGCTGGATGACATAATGGCCGATAGCATGCATCAAGTGGGTCTTGCCCAGCCCGACTCCTCCATAAATGAACAACGGATTATAGGCTTTTGCGGGTGCTTCCGCCACGGCGAGCGATGCCGCATGGGCGAAGCGGTTCCCCGAGCCGATCACGAAGGTATCAAAGGTGTATTTCGGGTTAAGTATGCTGGGAGGTTGGTCGTCACTGTTTGCGGGAGGGGCAGTCACCTTTACGCGGGGTGCCGCTTGATCATCGCTTAAGACGGCATCCGGATTTTGCATGGCCACGAATTTTACTTTCATATTGACGCCGGTTACCTCATAGAGTGTATCAGTGATCAATTGAGAGTAGCGGGTTTCCAGCCAATCACGAGCGAAGTCGTTCGGTGCGACGACGATCAGCGCGTCCTCTTCCAGTGTGGTCGCTTTGGTCGCCTTTAGCCAGGTATCAAAGCTTGGTTTACTGAGCGATTTTTCTATCTTGGCAAGCACTTTGCGCCAAAGCTCGCTAATCGCTGCATCCAA